>JANNVM010001137.1:0-2540 GCA_031414455.1 Verrucomicrobiota bacterium | reverse complement strand
GGCACGCCTGAGGCGCTGGTCAGCATCGTGGACATGGCGAGGGCAGTGGTAAAAAGTGTCGGTTTCACTGAGGAGTGGGTATTGAGAGGGCCGACCGTTACGCGGAACATAACGAATGGAAAGGCTCATCATGAGTGGAATTTCCGCCGTCGGTCCAATCCTCGTTCGCGACGAAAAACAGTGGTGCCATCCGCTTGAAATCAAAAAAGCCGGAGCAACCGGGACTACGCGACATCGGGCGCAGGCTTGACTCCGGGGGCGGCGCGGTGAGGCAGGAGCCGCCGTGCCGTGAAAATGAAGACAACCGCCGCGAGCAGGCCCATGGCCGCTTCCATGTAAAGCATCCCGCTGGTGCCCATCCTCGTTTGGACGGCACCATTGAACAGCGCCATATAGGCGATGGGAGCGTTGGCCAGGGATGCGAAGGCGCTGTATTTTGTCGCGGCGGCACCCTTGCCGATCGCTTCGAGCACAAAGGCGGAATAGCCCGCCCACGAGAGTCCGGCCACGAAGGAGAACACGAGCGTGCCGGCCGTGAACATCGCCGGCGTGGGCGGCAGTGCGGCCAGCGCGACTCCGGCCAGCGCAACGAGAATGCCGAACCACACATAACTCGTCTGACGATCACGCCGGTCGCAGATGAATCCGCCGGCAATACAGCCGGCCGCAGAGACGAATCCGCCAACAACCCCGGTGACGAGAGCGACAAGATCGGGCGAGGCATTCCATTCCGGTGCCAAGGCAGCCCACAAGTTGGACGAGGCACCAATGCCGAGCGGTAAAAAACAGAGGATGAGCGCGAGTTTGCCGCGGCGCTCACAGACCGTGCGCCACAAATCCCTGAGTGATTCGCCGATTAGCGGGAAAACGCCGCGTCCCTGAAGGTCACGTGCCGGAGACGGCAGCCCGAAGAGTGCGAGGGCGCAGAGAAGACAAAGTCCGGCCACGAAACAACTCGCCATCCACGGTTCAGAGACGCGCTCCACCACGAACAATCCCAGCCCGCCGCCGACGCTGGAACCGCCAAGATTTCCCGCCATGAACCAGCCGCCCGCCCGGCCCTTCAATTCCTCCGCCGTGCAGTGTGCCATGAGCGACTCCACCGCCATGCCCACCACCGTGGAAGCGAGACTGCCCAGAAAAGCCGCGAAGCCGAACGCAAGGAGCCCGGACTCATTGGCCGGAAAAAAACCCAGCGATGCCACACCCACCGCCGTGAGCATCACCGATATCACATACCACTTCTTCTGGGACAGCGTCACATCCACCAGGGGCGACCAGAAAAACTTGAACGTGTGCGGCAGTGTCACCAGCGCGCCCAGCGCCGCAATTTTCCCCACGGAAACCCCCGCGCGCCCCAACTGCGAGCCCAGCGTCACCATGACATAGCCGGAGACAACGCCGAAAGGAATCATCAAAATGAGGAAGAGCCAGGGATGCACATGCCGGGTAGTCATGCCTTGGCTTATCCGCCAGCGTCCGCAGGGAAAGCCGCATTTCGCTGCTTCATCCGGTGCCCGGCTTGAGCGGGTTGAGCAGCCCCCCTCACTCCCCGATTCCGATCCCCCGTCCAGCGCCACCCTGAAAAGCAAATTTCTATCAGAAAGTCGCGTCCTGACTCAACCAGTGGTGTCGGAGAGGCGTATGTCCATCCATTGCTCCTGCCAGTTTCCACTTCCATCAATAACGGCAACTGCCGAAAATAGAATCTACTCCGCTTTCCTTCTCCTATTCATGAACTCTGGATTTTGCCGTCTTTCGCTGTTCGCCTTGCTGCTGGTCCAGTCCGCCGCGGCTGCGCCATGGCCGGGATGGCGTGGGGCCGATGGGTGCGGTGTTTCCACCGAGAAGGATCTTCCGCTGAACTGGAGCGCTGCGTCCGGGGTGAAATGGAAAGTGGCCTTGCCGCAGCCGGGGAACTCTACGCCAGTCGTCTGGGGAGACCGGCTGTATCATGGCAATCAGGGCAGCGATTGTTTCGTCCTCCGCGCGTCACCCGGGTTTGAAGTCTTCGCCCACAATCCTCTCAACGATGGCCTAACGAATGCTTCGCCTGCCGTCAGCGACGGAAATGTTTTCATCCGCACCCACGCCCATCTGTGGTGCATTGGCAAGTAACCCCGGTGCGGCCCTGACAAATCATTATGAATATTACGCAGAAATCATTGATCATCCATGGATGCTGGGCCGCCGCAGTAGTGATTGCTATCGGCTGGGGCTCCCGCCGCAGCGGGGAGGCATCCAGCGCGACTAACGCTGACACAGGCCGTTCGCTAACAGATTCTTCCGGCGCGGCGCGGGCGGCTTCCGGGCAGGAGGGGCCGCCCTCCCGCAAGCCGGACGGCCGCCCCGGAACCCGCCGGCCCGGTGCCCTGGAGGGCTTGTTTGGCGAGGTCAATCCCTCCGGCAGCGATTTGGACACCCTGATCCAGCAGGCCCTGCGGGACCGGAACCCGATCACCCGCCGTCTCGCTTTTTCCCGGCTGTTGGAGTCGCTCACCCCGGGCAATGCCGGAGCCGTGCGGGAACAACTGGTCGCC
>JANNVM010001136.1:0-3495 GCA_031414455.1 Verrucomicrobiota bacterium | reverse complement strand
TTGTCAGGAAAGGCGATGACCTCATCCACTTCCGGATCCATGCGCCAGAGATCGGCGAGTTTCGCTGGTGTCAGGATCGTAATGCGCGCGTCCGGCCGCCCGCGGCGGATGGCGCGCACAGCGGGCAGCGAATGGCAGGCGTCGCTGAGTGTGTCGGGCGAGCGGACGACGATCTCAAACGGCTGCAAATCCTGAACACCGCGACCCGGGGCCAGCGCGAGTCCGCGCTTCGCATTTGCGAGGAGGAATTCCGGTTTCGGTGTCTTCCAGCGGTTGTGGACCCAGAACCAGTCGGCCGGCGAACGGCGTATGATTTGCTCCAGCCGCTCATTCATCATGGCCGTGACTTCCTCAGCGCTGCGTTCACGGGAAATGCCGGGCAGCGCGTCGCCAATGATCATCTTCCAGCGCCCCGGTGCTGTCGTAATGACACCTACAGGAAACATCGGTGCGCCGGAGCGCTTGGCGATGAGTGCCGGCAGCGTGGTTGTGGAAGCAAGCCGGCCAAAAAAAGGACACCATACGCCGCGGTCTCCCGCACGCTGGTCCGACAGGATGCCGAGGGCTTTGTTCTGTTTCACGAACGCCACTGGTCCATGGAACCCGTCCTGACGGTTAAAGAGCTTGCTGCCCGTCCGCTCGCGGCAGCGGAGAACGTGGGCGTTGAGCGGCGGATTGTGCAGAGGCTGAAACAGTCCGCCGGCCTGCCTCCCGGGCGAAATGATCGCCGCCTGGCTGAGAATTTCCCAGTTCCCCATGTGCATGAGCACGTAAACGACACCCGTGCCGCTCTGGAGCGCGGCCTCCACTTTTTCGATGCCCTCAATTTGCAAATGCCGGTGGACCGCCTCCGACTTCATGAACGGCATTTTCATGCCGGCAAAGAAATTGCCGCCCAGCCACATCATGTGCCGGCGCGTCAGTTTCCTGATTTCCTCCGGCGGCATCTCACGTCCGAACGCGATCGTTAGATTCCGCATCACCAGCCGCCGGTAACGTGGAGACAGCCACAAACACAACCACCCGAACGCCGCTCCAACCCGCCATGACACCGATGCCGGCAGCAACCGCGAGAAAGTCTCGACAGTGCGAAAGGCGATGTAGGCGAACCAGGAAGACATGTCGGAAAATGACAAAATCAGAATGTCGAAGCTCGAAGGAAATCTGAATGACGAACGACTAAATCAGGGAAAACTCCACCATTTGCGCTTCGTCATTTTCGGATTTCGTCATTCGAGCTTCGTCATTCCCGCGCAGCGGGTCACATTCCCATGATTTGATAGCCGCCGTCCACGTAGATGACCTGGCCGGTGATGGCGGCGGCGCCGTCGCTGGCAAGGAAGACGCCGGTGGCGCCGAGTTCCGCGGGATCGCAACTGCGGCCGAGCGGGGCGTGAGCGTCATAGTGTTTGAGCATGGTGCCGAAGCCGCTGATGCCGCGGGCGGCCAGCGTATTGACCGGGCCGGCGCTGATGCAGTTCACGCGGATCTTTTTCTTGCCCAAATCGTAGGCGAGGTAGCGCGTGCTGGCTTCGAGGCTGGCTTTGGCAACGCCCATGACGTTGTAGTGCGGCACGACCTTCTCCGCACCATAGTAACTCATGGCGATGATACTGCCCCCGTCGGTCATGAGCGGCGCGGCTTTGCGGGAAAGGTGGACCAGTGAGTAGGCGCTGATATTGTGCGCGGTGAGATAGGCGTCGCGGGTGGTATTGACGAAATCGCCCTCCAGCGCTTCCTTTGGCGCAAAGGCCACACTGTGCAGGAGCAGGTCCACTTTCGGGGCTACGCCGGCGACTTTATCGAAAAAGGCGTCCACCTCCTCGTCCCTCGAGACGTCGCAGGGCCAGAGCGGGGTATCCGGACCGAACGTGCCGGCGAGTTCCTCGACATTGTCTTTGAGGCGGTCGCCCTGGTAATTAAAGATCAGACGCGCGCCGGCCTCTGCCCATGCCTGGGCGATGGCCCATGCGATGCTGCGCTTGTTGGCGACGCCAAAGACGAGGCCGGTTTTTCCTTCGAGGGGTTTGCTCATGGCGGTTGCGGGGTGTGGGATTGAGCCATGACTTGCGGCCCTGGATTCCTGGCGTCAAGTCGGGATGCGGATGGAACAGGCGGGCGCAGAGAGTGCGAAAGCTGCGGCCTCACGGCACTACCATCACTTTATAATAGTGCCGCACCGGACGCAGCGGAGCCTCCACCACCAGCGAAGTCGGCCCCGACATTCCCGGCAGGGTGGCGATGGTGGCCCAGGTCGTCAGTTCCGGCGAGACCTGCACCGCGTAGTTTCGCGCCGGGCTGCCGTGCCAGGTCAGGTTCAACACGTTGAGGCCTGGCGCTTCGGTGAGTTGCGGCGTGTGGAAATTGGAAGCGGCATTCACCGGGCTGCTGCCGGCGAGGTATTCATCGCGATTCGTCATGCCGTCGCCGTCGGCATCGCCTGCAGCTTCATTCGCCGCGGCGCTGAATCCATAGCGCGCCTCCCACGCGTCGCCCAGCCCGTCGCCATCGAGGTCCATGCCGTCGTCCGAGGCGCGGAGCTGCGTGAGGTCGGCCGCCGTGAGCACACGATTGTAGAACCGCACGTCATCCAGCCAGCCATCGAAGTGCCCGCCCGTGGTGCCGTCGCTGTGCGTCCGGTATTTGCCAAAGTAGAGCGGGGAGTCCGACGTGAGCGTCACGCCCGGATAGAGCCGGCTCCCCGACTGCACGCCATCCACATAAAGCCGCAGCCGGCTGCCATTGTACGTCACCGCCAGCAGCCGCCACACATTCGCCGGATACACCGCCGCACTCTCAAACCCCTGCCCGCCGCCGCCCCAGTTCAGCCCCGCGCCGAACTTCCCGTTGCTGTTCGCATACAGCCCGAACCCCGCCTGCCCCGAACCATCCGCCCCTTCCGTGCTGATGATCCGCGTGCTCGCGCTGCCGTAAGTCCCGCTCGTCTTCACCCACGCCGTCCATGTGAAATTCGGCTGGCTGTGGAAGAACGCGCCGCTCGCCGTCTCCATGCCGTCGCTTTCGCTCGCCACGAACCGCCGCGCGCCATCAGTCCGGCTCCACGAATCAACTGCCGCTGCCGTGCCCTGATTAGTGGCATGTTGCGCCGTCGGCCCGTAGTCGTTCCCCGGCTGCGTCGCATTCAGCGGATAGAACGCCACCAGGCCCTGCCAGACGTTGAAGGGAAACGGCGTCACCTTCACCGCCGCGTTCACGCTGGTAGCGGAGTCGGTGCCATTGGTGATGACCGCCGAATAGTTCCCGCTGTGCCACGGCTGCGCACTCGGAATGGCGTAGCTGGTTGACGTGGCACCGGGAATGTTCACGCCATCCTTCCGCCACTGCCATGTCAGCGTGCCCGATCCCTCTTCTGTCGGGGTGAGCGTCACGCTCTGCCCCTGAACTGGCGTGCTGTCTGGCAGGGGCTGCGTAAAGCCCGGCGGCACATAAACCGTGAGCACTGCGGGATCGCTCGTCACGCTTCCTCCCTCGTTG
>JANNVM010001135.1:0-1713 GCA_031414455.1 Verrucomicrobiota bacterium | reverse complement strand
TAGCGCCATTCCCAGCCGCGTGCATCAGTTGAGGGTTGAAGGCGGAGAGTTGAGGGACTGGTGTTGGTCGGCTGGTATTTTTCAAGCAGTTCGGTGGCGCGGGCGAGGTTGCCGGCGTCGAGCGCCTGGGACGCGAGGTTCATGTCGGCGGCGTAGAGGTTTTTGCACGCGGCGAAGGCTTCGCCTTCAGCGCGACGCCATTGCCAGGCGATGCCGACCACGCCGGTGACCAGCGCCAGCAGCAGCCCCGCGAGTGATGCGGCGAGGGCGGGTTTGCGGCGACACCAGCGCGCCAGCCGTTCGCTGCCGCCCAACGGCCGTGCCTTGATCGGCTCCCCGCGCAGAAAACATTCGAGTACAACGGCGAGCGCTTGGGCGGACCGGTAGCGGCGCGCGGGATCCTTCTCCAGACATTTCAGGCAGATGGTTTCCAGATCGCGCGGAGTGGAGGGCTGGAGCAGGCGCAGCGAGGGCGGATCATTTTGGGTGACTTGCAGGAGCGTGCCCTGGAGCGAATCCGAGAGGAACGGCGGACGGCCTGTGAGCATTTGAAAGAGGATCGCGCCCAGGGAATACACGTCGCCTGCGGGGGACGGCGGGTGCCGCGTGCCTTCCACCTGCTCCGGCGGCATGTAATTGGGCGAACCCAGCATCTGGCCGGAGAGAGTGAGCGAGTCAAAGGACTTTGGAGTTGGGAGTTTTGGGCTGCCAGCTTGCGCGTCGCTTCCAACCTCGACCGGCAGCGCGCCCGTTCCGTCGAACCGCTTGGCCAGGCCGAAGTCAGTGACCCACGGACGATCCTGTGGATCGATGAGAATGTTCGAGGGCTTGAGGTCGCGATGCAGGACGCCGCTCTGGTGGGCGTAGTGGACGGCCTCCGCGATGGTCCTCAGGTATTCCGCCGCCTTCCGCGCAGGCAACGGCTGGTCGCGGATGACTTCCGCCAGATTCCGCCCCGGCACGAAGTCCATGGCGAAGTAAGGCTGCCCTTCGTGTTCGCCGACCTCGTGAATGGCGACGATATGCGGATGCCGCAACGCCGCCGCTGCGCGGGCCTCGGCCCGGAACCGTTCCACGATGCGCGGGTTCGTGAACCGCCCGTAGAGGAGCATCTTGATGGCAACCACGCGCCCAAGGCTGATCTGTCGCGCGCGATAGACGATGCCCATGCCGCCCTGGGCGATCTCGTTCAGCAATTCGTAGTCGCCGAACCGGCGTGGGCCGGGCTGGCCGGTGGCGTTGGCAGCCGGGGACGCGTCCTCGGATTCCCTTGGTTTCAAACCAGGCGTCATGGCCATGCTGAGGAGGCATTGGGGGCAAAGGCCGCGGGGCGCGTCGGCGGGCAGCGGCTTTCCGCAACCCGGACATGAGGTGGTGAAACGTGGCGTGGTCATGATGCAGACATGATGTTTCGTATTTCTACGACGAAACGGGTCAAAGGTGACGCGGAAATCTTTTCGACCTCAACTCACCGGCTCAACACCGTAAAGAGATGGCGCAATTCATCCTCCACATCCTCACCCGTGGCCACCGTCCGGGCGATCTCTTCGCGCAACAAACTTTGGTAGCGCTGGCGGAGGCGATACACGGCCGATTTCACCGCGCCCTCGGTCAGCCCCAGCCGCGCGGCGATCTCCGTGTAAGATTGATTCGCGCCTTCGCCCAGCATGGAGCCCTGGAGCGCGGCGAAGAGTTCCGCGTTGCCCAGGGCGT
>JANNVM010001134.1:0-13690 GCA_031414455.1 Verrucomicrobiota bacterium | reverse complement strand
GTGTCTGTTTGCTCTCCAAGTACTTCTCCACCTTTTTGATGGCGGCGGGAAGGCCAGGGATCTTCAGATTGGTGTGCTTGGCAGCCTTGAGCGCCTGAAACTGCCAACCGGTGACCGAGAGGTCGTTCCCGCCGTATTGGTCGTAGCCGGTGCCGTCCTTGTAGCCCCACGCGCCGGTGGGTGCCTGCTTTTCGATAACGATGGAAGCCCCGCGCTCAAAGCTCTCACGAAGTCCAGGGACGGGCTTGGTGCCGAGTTTGGAAAAGGAATACATCTCACCCATCGCGTAGGTGCCGATGCCGTGCTCATAGGTGCTGCTGACCACCGCCGGTGTCTCGGAATAGATGCCGTCGAAGGGCGGTTTGTTCTTCGCAGCCAGTTCCATGAGATACGTCAGGCCCTTGAGCACCGTTTCGCCATAGACCGGCGACTCCGGCGTCTCGCAGTGGCCGAGATAGGCCAGCAGCGCGAGTCCGGTCATGCCGCCTTTGTGGGAAGTTCCCCACGAGCCGTCTTTGTTTTGATTTTCCTTGAGCCATTTGAGGCTCTTCTTCACGGCCACCTCACACTGTTCAGTGCCGCCGTTGTCTTTCATCTTTTGGGCTCGCTCGACCGGAGAGCAGCGGCTGCGCAGTACCGGGGGAAGAGCGATGAATCCGCGGCCGCTTCCTGGTCCCCAGCCGTCACCGATGCCGGAGCCGACGCCGTTGCCCTTGCCGCTCCCGCGTCCACCGCCCTCGCCGGATCCAAGTCCGCCGCCGCCCATCTGCATGGTGGTCAGGGCCGGCATGGTACTGAGAGTGGACTTCACATCAGGCAGCGTCACGGAAGAAGCCACCGAGGAAGCCAGTTTCATCTTCGGCTGCGCGTGGGTGACGCTCTTTTGCTTCTTGATGGCCAGCTTTTCACCGCCGCCGCCACCGCCGCCGCCACCCGGGAGGAATTCGGGCGGGGGGTCCACTACCGTGGTCGTTCGCCAAATGATGAGCAGCGCCACAATCACGAAGATCCCGTGAATGATGAGGCTGATGGTCAGCGAGCCGCCGCCCATGGTGTGCCAGTATCCGGTGCGGCGCGGCTGATCCTCTTCCTGAACATAAACCGTCTCAACGTGTTCAAGGTCCTGGGGATCGTGTCCTTCTGGTTGCTGGTTCATGGAATAAGCGTGGCTGAATATGGGTGAACGCCGCGGAGGCAGCGTTCATTAGGCAGCATTTCGGGCAGACGAAAGAAAATTATTTGGTGGCTGCGGCGGGAACTTTAAGAAGACGAAAGACGACTCCTTTGCTCGAAGCCCGCACCTCGAGAGTTACGGCGTCGCCGGCTTTGGCACCTTTAATGTAAGCCATCGCCTCGGGATCGGGCACCACATTGTCGCCCTCGCCCTTTTTGGCCAGCGGGGTCACGTAGATGGTCATGCCGGCGAGGGACTCGGGTTTGGTGGCTTTGTTCTTCTCCGCGCTGGCCTCGGCTTTGGTAACTTTGACCTTAAAGTAGCCTTTTTCGGCTTCGACGGACTCAACGGTGCCCGTCACTTTGCCGTAAAAATTGAGCACGCCCTCCGGCAGCGCCGGAACAGATTTCGGCTTTTCGGAGTCCTCTTTGGCAGGCGGGGTTTTCTTTTCCTTGTCTGCATCCGCGGCCTGCGGCAGGGCGCCAGCGGAGGAAAGCAGGGCTGCTGAGAAAAGGGCTGCGGTGGACAAATGGCGAATCATGGGAATGCGGGGGTGGGGGTGATTTCGAGGTGGCGGGAGTTATTTGTAGCACACGGTTACCAGGGAACAAGTCTGGCGTTTAGGGGGCGAAACCGTCACGTTTCTCTGGCCTGCGGACCCCTGCCGCCACCGGCGCCTCAATTTGCTAGAAAATTCCGCGAAACCCGGTAGCGCACAACGAAGAGGCACGTATGCATTCTCTACACTCCGATCCCATGAAAACAACTCCAGCCGGCCGCGCGCTTTTCGCGGCATTGGTGTGCTGCTCAGCACAGGTCTCGATCCAGCATTCGCCTGCCCAGGGCAATAAGATTCAGCCAAAACCGAAACCCGCGGCAGTTCCAGGGTCCGCCATTCCATCCGGTCCGCCGGGAGTGGAAATAGCGGTGCCAAAAGTGGCGCTCGGCACTGGTGAGGATGTCGAGGTGCGGTTTTCCGCTCCGATGGTGGCGGATGCAATGACCGGCAAAGCCGTGCCGGCCTCCAGTGTGCTCGACATCGTGCCGGCGCTCGACGCCCGCCTGGTCTGGCACAGCAGCCGCACGGCGACCCTCCAGTTGGAATCGGAAGTGTCGCTCGGCGCGGTGTATAACATCAGTCTCAGGCGCGGATTGAAGGATGCCGCGGGAAAGCCGGTCAACCCGGGGCCACCGGTGACCGCGAGTGGTCCGGCATTCCTCGTCGAACAGCATCAGCCGCGGTGGTTCAATACCACAGGCGCAGACGCCCGGCAGCCGGCGATTACGATCTACTGTAATGACGAGGTAAATCCCGCCGCCGTGGCGAAGGCCTCCCTGTTCCGCGACAAGGCCGGGCGCTCGGTGCCGGCAACTGCGGTCGCCGTCGCCGTTAGTGAACTCGGCCGGTATCCGGTGCCGTTTGGCCGCCATGGCGAGCGTTATGGAGAGCGCGAAGACGGCAAGCCGCCCACCCTCCCGCCGGGGGATGCCTCCGCCCTGTCAGTGGTCAAAATCACGCCGGCTTCCCTGCTGCCGCCCGGCGAGGACTGGAAACTCATCGTTGGCCGTGATCTGTCGAATGCCAGCAATGCCGCACGGACACCGGCGGCATATATTATTAATTACGGCACCATCCCGCTCATGGAGGTCGCCGGTGTGGAGGCCGAGCCGGTGCTCGACGCAGCCCGGCAGCTCCATGTGACCTTCACCAAGAGTGTCGCCGAACTGAAACCGGCGGAGTGGTCACGCTACATCACGGTGGAACCGAAGCCGGCGGGCCTCGTTTATGAATCATCAGGCCGCCGGGTCACAATGAAGGGCGGATTCGAGCACCGCGCCGCCTACACTGTAAAAGTGCAGGCCGGCACGCCGGCACTGGATCAAACCTCGCTCGGCGGGGCCCTGGAAAAGAAGGTGCAATTTCAGGCGCACGAGCCGCACCTCTCGCTGCCCTCGTTCGATGCCGCACAGTGGCTCGGCGGCAAGGGGGCGTTCACGTTCACTGCCGCAAACGTCGCGAAGACCGGCGTGCAGGTGAAGCGCATCGCACCCGATCGCGCAGTGGATGCGCTGCGCGCCTACTCAGTCTATCAGCACGACCCCTCCAGGGAGGACAGCTCCGAATACACCCGGATTCCTTACGCCGCCGTATCAGGAAAGACAGTGTGGGAGAAGGAATTCCCCAGCGCCGTGGAATTGGATCACAGCGAGCGTTTCAATTTTACATGGGACGAAACCGGCGGCGGCAAACGCGCGCCGGGTATGTATTTCGTGAGTATCGAAGCCCACCCGAAGGAGGAGGTTGAAGCCGGCAAACGCATGGGCAGCCAGACACTGGTGCAACTCACCGACATCGGCCTAGCATGGAAATTTTCCGGCAGGGAAGCGCTCGTATTTGCGTTCTCACACAGCACCGGTCAGCCGCTGCCGGGCGTGGCGCTTCAGACGTGGACGGATGAAAGTGAACCGGTCGAACAACAGACGACCGGTGCCGACGGCACAGCGAAGTTGAAGGTGGATAAGTCGCAGTGGCTCATCGCGCAAAAGGACGGCGATCTTCACGGCATCGCGTGGCACGGCGACATGCCGCAACTCGACATGTGGGCGTTTGATCTGCCCTACACGGAGAGTACGCCTGACAAATCGTGGAAGGAAATGCTGATGTTCACCGAACGCCCGGTCTATCAGCCAGGCGAGACGGTTTTCTTCAAGGCCATCCAGCGGCTGCACAGCGCCACCGGTCTGGAAATGCCGCCCGCCGGCGAAGCGGCGAAACTCCGTCTGTTCGATCCGCAGCGCCGCCTGCTGCTGGAGCGTGATGTGAAGTTCTCTGACACCGGCACCTTCGCCGACGCTCTTCGCCTGCCGGCTCAGGGCGTGGGCTGGTATTCCATGAAACTCGCGTTTCCCAAACCAAAGGACGCCGCGAAAAAGCCCGCGGGCGAAGAGGATGACGGTGAGGAAGGCACTGGTGAGATGATTTTTGACCAGCCGATTCTCGTCCAGGAGTACCAGCCGAACTCATTCCGCATCGAGTTCGCCACCGCCGGTGTGCAGCGCGACGGTGACACCGTGAACGTGCCGCTCATGGCCGCCTATCTGATGGGCAAGCCGCTCAGCGAAGCGGAGGCGGCGTGGACGTCGCGCATTTCTCAGGAGGCGTTTGCGCCGGCGAAGTGGGATGGATTCCGTTTCTGCCATGCGCGCAGTTATTATGTGTGGGACGGTCAGGAGTATCACTCGATGGACGAAGAGCAGTGGATGTCGCCGCTGCTCACCGGTCAGGACACGGTGAAACTCTCGGCGAAAGGCGAGGCGATCATCGCCGCCAAAGCACCCGTGGCGTTCGGTGTGCCAGGACCAAAGAAGCTCAGCGTGGAGGCCGAGATCACCGACATCAATCAGCAGACGATTTCGGCCTCGTGGTCGCGCTCGGAGCATCCGTCGGAATTTTACATCGGTGTGAAACGCGGCGCGAATGCCGTAAGCGCCGGCGAAGACCTGACGATGGAACTCGCCGCCGTCCAGCCCGACGGCAAACGCTACGCCAAGCCGGTGCTGGTCACCGCGCTGGTGGAGCACCTCACATGGAATGCGGTGCGCGTGGAAGCCGCGGGCAGCGGCAGCACCGTGCGGAATGATCTCGTCTTCGCCAAAGTCAGTGAGCACACCATTTCGGTGAATCCCGAAGGAGGAGCGCTCACCTTCAAACCCGCCGCCGCCGGCACCCACAACATCACGTTCACCGCACGCGATGCCAAAGGTGCAGAAGTGCGCACGGTTGTCAGCGTGGATGTCTTCGGCGCGGGCGACATGACGTGGAAACAAAAGGACGGCGTGAAGATTGAGCTGGTCGCTGACAAGGACAGCTACGCCCCTGGCGATACGGCAAAGGTTGTCGTGAAGACACCGCTTAAGGGGACCGCGCTCGTGACCGTGGAGCAGAACAAAGTGCTCTGGCAGAAAATCATGCCGCTCGAACCCGGCGGCGTCGTGGAGATCCCCGTGGATGAAGCGTGGTCGCCCAATGTTTTTGTAAGCGTGACGCATATTCGCGGCGGCAACGACGATCCGCGCGAGCACAGGATGCCGGAATATCGCGTCGGCTTCTGTCAGTTGCGCGTCGAGAGCCGTCGCCATGAGCTGACACTTGGGATTCAGCCGTCCAAACCGGAATTCCGTCCGGGCGAAATGGTGGAGGTGGAAATCACGGCCAAAGACAGCACCGGCAAGGCCCTGCCAAATACGGAGTTGGCATTCTGGGCAGTGGATGAAGGCATCCTGTCACTCATGCCGTGGGAGGCGCCGAATGCCTTCGAGACGTTTCATTACGACCAAAGCCTGTTCGTCACGACGGGACTGTCGCTGGAAAACCTGATGAAGGAGAATCCGAAGGAACTGGAATTCTCCAACAAGGGTTTTGTCATTGGCGGCGGGGGCGATGAAGCAGCGGTCAACCTTGGGATGCGCCGCAATTTCAAACCCACTGCCTACTGGCATGGTTCGCTCAAGACCCGCCCGGACGGCGGTGTGACGGTGAACTTCCCTGCCCCGGATAATCTGACGGAGTTCCGGCTCGTGGCGGTCGGCAACGAAGGGGTGACCCGCTTCGGAACGGCGGAGAGCAAATTCAAAGTGAACAAGCCGCTCATGCTGGAGCCGGCGCTGCCGCGTTTTGCCAACGAGGGCGACCAGATCACCCTCAAAGCCGTCCTGCATAACACGACGGAGAAAGCCGCGGACGTAAAGGTGTCACTGACGCTGGATGAGCACTGTCAGTTGCTCGACGGTCAGCCGCAAACACAGACACTGTCGCTTGCGCCCCGGGGCACCAGGGCCGCGCACTTCACCGTGAAATTCCTCTCCGAAGGACCGGCAGTGATGAAGTGGACCGCCGACGGCGGCAGCAAAGAAATGTCCGACGCCACCGAAAGCAAACTCACCATCGGCCTGCCGGAACCGCTCCTGCGGGAGGTGAATTTCATCGGCCTTACCGCTGCTGATGACGGCAGGAATTTGCTGGAGAAGATCCGGCCTGAAGTCCTCGAAGGCAAAGGTGAGGTTACGATCACGCTGAGCAACAGCCGCGCTCTGGAAGGTGCGGAAGCCGTCGAGCAACTGCTGCACTATCCCTACGGCTGCGCCGAACAGACGGTGTCCTCCATGCTGCCGTGGCTGACGCTGCGCGATCTCAAGAAAGCGCTGCCGTCCATCAACCGGCCGGATGCCGACATTGCCGTGGCCATTCAGAAAGGCGTGGACCGCCTGCTCTCCATGCAGACACGCGACGGCGGCTTGTCCTACTGGCCCGGCGGAGAGGAAGTGAACGCATGGGCCACGGCGCACGGTGCCGTCGGCTTGATTCTGGCATCGCGCTCCGGCGCTAACGTCCCGCAGACGCGCGTGGATTCGCTCATCGGATGGCTCTCCGGTTCTCTGCGTGAGGCCGCAGAGGAAACCGACGCCTGGGCGCTTGGCGAACGCGCCTACGCCGCATGGGCGCTGGCCCTCGCCGGCAAATCCGAACCGGGCTATCACGAAGCGCTGTTCAAACAGAGCGCGCAGATGTCAGGATACGGTCACGCCATGCTCGCGCTCGCCATCGCCGAATCCAACGGCCCCGCCGACATGGCGAAGGCTCTGCTTTCCATGCCTGACAACGGCCCGAAAGGCTGGTGGCTCGGCGAAAGCACTGGTGCCATCCGCGCCCTGGCCCTGATGAAATTGAAGGACCCTGCCGCAGACGCCGAAATGGGCCGCCTCATGGCCTCACGCAGCCCGCGCGGCGACTGGCGCAACACTTTCAACAACGCATGGGTGCTCCTCGCACTCTCCCGCGAGGCCGCATCGCTGCCGGCGCTCAAAGCCGGACAGCCCTGCGTCCTGACACTTGGTGGAAAGCCGCAGGAAATCGCCCTGCCCGGCGAACCGGCCTCACAAAGTGTGACCTTCAAACGCGGCGCCGGCAAAGCCCTGCCGGAACTCACGGCCAAAGTCGCCCCCGGCACGAAGTTGTTCGCCCGCGTCGAAGTCACCGGTCGCGGCAAAGGCGGCGAGCAACCGGCCCGCAGTTCCGGCTTCGGCATTGACCGCACCTGGCAGCGCGTCGCCACGGACGGCACGCTCACCCCCGCCGATCAACTCCAGACGGGCGACCTCGTGCTCGTCACGCTCAACGTGGATGCTCCCGCCCCCGCTGAATACATCGTCATTGATGATCCGCTCCCGGCCACGATGGAAGGTGTGAACCCCAACTTCGGCAGCATGGTCGCCGCCAGCCGGCAGGTCGCCGCCCCCGCATGGGTTTGCAACCACACGGAAATGCAGCGCGACCGCGTCCTCTTCTTCCGCGACTCCCTCGAAGGCAGCGGCAAGTTCAGCGTCCAGTATCTGGCCCGGGTCGTTGCCTCCGGCGACGTCATGGCCCCGCCCGCCCGCATCGAAATGATGTACGATCCCGCCCGCTTTGGCCTCTCGCCCTCCCAGCGCGTGCGGACGAAAGCATCGGCCGATGAATCCGTGGCAGCGCAGTGATCGCCGTCTCCGTTTCTCTTATTCCTTAACGGTGACTTCCGCCGTGGAGACCGGCCCGGCAACTCCGAAGGCATTCACCGTCCGCGCCTCCAGCCGGTTCGTTCCGGCGTGGACATTCCACTCAAATGAGGCCGCGGCCGGCTTCCATTCACCATCACCAGTACGGATTTCGAACGTCTTGAAATTCGGCGTCAGAGTTTTCAACTCAACATTCAGTTTGCCGCCGGCGGCAGCAAGGCTCACGGCAGCCTGACCGATCGGGAAATACGGATCCGTCGCGGGATTGGCCGGAAGCGCCCGGACATGCCACTGAGTGCCGTCGCAGAGCGCATCCTTCACGATAAACATTTTTCCGTAGTCGTATCCGGCATCCATCAGGTCGGTGTTCGGAATGTACCCGGTGAAGCCGTACTTGTCGAGTTCGTCCGGCTGAATTGAGAGATCGCCGAATCCCTCAAAGGTCCCGGGCACGACCGGCAGTTCGGGCTTCCGGTATTTTCGGCGCTCTTTCCCAACCACAAAAACATGATCCTTCCCGTCACGATAGAACCATTCCTGACGAATTTCCCAGGCGTTAAGGGGAAGTCCGTCCTTTTCCAGATACATATTGCTGGTCGGATCGAGCATGACCCATTTGCGATACTGATTCGACCAGATTTCCGTTACCGAGTGCTCGGTGGAGCCGCCAACTTTGGCGACTCCCTGATGCCGGCGCAGGGCCAGCGGGCGGTCCACCCAGCCGAGGCTCGCCGCGCTTGATACCAGCACTTCGGCATACTGCGCACAGAAGAAACTGTGCCCTTCGTCTATCGCTTTTAGAATTTCGATCGCACCTTTGGCACTCGTGGACGGCCGGCCGAATTTTTTGAACTGCCGGTGGGTCCAGTCCATGAGGAGGATCTGCCGGTCGAATTCGTCTTTCCCCGGGGCGATGACTTCATCCAGTTGGTAGCGGTCACGCAGATCTTTGAGTTTGGGGTTGCCGGAGGAATCGAATTTGAACCGCTTCGAGTAGTCATTCTCCACAAACGGCAGGGTATCGAGTTTGGTGAGGGTCGCGGTGCCGCCCTTTATCTCAACAGGCGAGTGTAGCTGCAAAGACACGCCAGCGTGTGATTCAGCCGGTGCGGCGAACAGAGAAAGCGCAGGCAGGAAGCCGGCGGCGCTTGCCATTCCAGCGACGATGACGATACGGCGGGTTGTTTTCATGCTGGTGGTCATTTCACATTACCCGCCTTCATCCACTCCGCGTGCCGCGTGGTCAGCCGTGCCGGATCATTCGGCATAATCCAGATCCGTCCGCGGATTTTCTTCATGCCACCGGGCGGCACCGCGCCGATGCGGAAGTCGTTATGAAGGCAGCGGGCGACACCCTGGAAGAGTTCCTGGGCGGGCTCGAAACAGACGGCGAAGATCCATTTCGCATCACTGCTGAAGCAGCCGATGATGCCGTTGTCAGGCACAAGTTTGCTGAGCGGGCGCGGATTCACATCCGTGCGCGGCACGTCTTTGATGCACCACACCTGGCCCGGTTTGTAGCGGGCTTCAGTCGCCCACGGCTGCATGGGCATGATCGTGAGCCTGCCCTCCAGGAAAATGAAGGCGCGCTCCAGTTTGATATCCTGACAGTCCGGGGCGTTTGTCTCCGCGCCGGCGAAGTCGCCGAGCCTGATGCACGGCTGCGCCCACTGCGCTTCGTTGGCATGATCTGTCGGGTTGGTCACTGTCAGGTCAAAGGTAACGCCGTCGCTGACGGCGCGGATATCGTGCTCCACGACGAGCCCGTCGTTCACTTTGCAGCGCAGGCGGATTTGTTTGCCATCGCCGGTATCCGGGAGCGACTCTGTTTGATGACCGACCGTCGTGTGCTTCACCCAGTCGGCATCTGTCGAGCCGCCGCGGCAGTAGGCTTCGAGGTAGTTGATTTTGATTTCTTTTCCTGGCACTCCAGGTGCGTGGATGACAAGCCAGTGGTCCTGGCGGCTCAGCGTAACAGGTGGAGGAGCCGGCGGGGTCTTTTCCTCCGGCGGGGACAATAACGCCGCACCCGTCCCCGCGAGACCCAGCCCGGGGGAAACGTAGATAAGCACCGTGAACAAACCGGCGGCGGCGAAAAGGCTGGACAGCTTGCGATTCATGATGCGAACGGTGACGCATGATGACCGCCGGGCAATTGGCAATTGGCGATTGGCGGTGATGTGCGGATCACTCATCCATCAACGTTGACGTTGGAGCCACAACTATTTCTGTTGCACGCACCACCCCCTTCACCCGCACCACCATCCTGTGAAATTCCATCGCCTGATCCCTGTATTTGCTCCCGGCCTCTCCATCAGCGTGTTCGCGACTCCGATTCCGGAATCGCCGAAACAGAACGAGTGGCTTGTGAGGGGGCGGATCGCGCAAGGCATACTCTCTTGCTGAAAAACGGGAAGCTGCCAGGGTCGTGACTCTTCAGCCTCACGCTTCAACCTTTCCGCCATGAGAACACCTTTTGTGAAATCCATCGCTGCGGTCACCGCGGTGATCCACGCCACGGCGCAGGCCGCACCCGTGCTCGACATCCGCCGCAGCGGCAATAATATCGAACTGCTATGGCCCGCGGCGGAGACCGGCTGGCGGCTGCAGGGCACCGCCTCTCTCACCGCGGGGCCGTGGACCAACGTCGCCCAGCCCCCGTCGGTGGTGGGCACTAAGAACGTGGTTCTCCAGGGCATTCAAACCACGCCCCGCTATTTCCGGCTCGCGTGTCCGGGCACGGGCACGGACCTTCCCGATGGCGGATTCAACGACCTCAACTGCGATGGCATCGACGGCGATCCCACGCAGGCGGTCTTTGTGGTTTCCACCGGGGGCAGCGATCTCAATCCCGGCACGCGCGCCCAGCCCATGGCGACTCTCCCGGCCGCAATCGCCCGCGCGGCGACGCAATCGAAACATGTCTATGCCGGAAAAGGAACCTACACCGTGAGCGGCACCCTCAATTTGAGTAACGGGGTCAGTCTTTTCGGGCAGTATGATCCTGCGGACAACTGGTCGCGCGCGACCACGAATGTAACGACCATTTCCGCGGGCACCACGGCCCTCCTTGGGCAGGGCATTACCGGCGAAACGCATGTGGAGGGGTTCACGATCAAATCCGCGGACGCGAGCGCGGCAGGGGCCAGCAGCTATGGTGTGCGGCTGGTCTCGTCGAGCGGGCTGGTGGTGTTGCGCTACAACCGGATCGAAGCAGGGAATGGAGGCGCCGGAATTTCGGGCGTCACGCAACCTAACGCCGCTCCGGGAGGTGCCGGAGCGGCCGGAGCCTTCGGACGGATCGATGATGAGGCGGCAATCATTACTGGGGGCATGGGCGGCATTTCTGCATCGGGCCACACAGGCGGCCAGGGCGGCAACGGCGGTAGGCAGCCAGGTTTTCAGGGAGGGGCCGGAGCCATGGGTTTCGGAGGAACCATGGGAGGGTTCGGCGGGAGTTCCGGTAATCCGGGCTTTCCGGGGGCGAACGCCTCCAACGCCGCGAATGGCGCGAATGGCGCTGACGGCATCGCTGGCGCCCCGTTCGGCTTGATCTCTGCGAACGATCTTTATAGCAGTGCCCCGGGGACCATTGGCACAGCCGGCGTGGCCGGGAACGGCGGCGGCGGTGGCGGCGGTGGCGGCGGACAAACCTGCTTCTTTTGCGACGACGGCGCGGGTAATGCCGGAGGGGGCGGCGGGGGCGGCGGCAACGGTGGGGATGGCGGCGGCGGAGGTGGCGGCGGCGGCGGATCGTTCGCAGTTCTCGCCGTCAACGCCAGCGCCATGGTCGCCGACAACGTGATCGTGACGGGGAATGGTGGAAACGGGGCCAGGGGCGGCGATGGTGGTCTCGGTGGAGGCGGCGGCGATGGCGGTGAAGGCGGCAATGCCGGCACCGGTGAAATCGGGCGCGGCGGAAGTGGCGGAAAAGGCGGCCGGGGAGGCCATGCCGGCAATGGCGCAGGGGGCGGCGGCGGCCCGTCCATCGGCATGCAAATTTCCGGCGGCTCCGTCACTAACAATGGTAACAGTTTCACCATCGGCAGCGGCGGTTCCGGCGGCTCAGGCGGCAGTAATACCAACAGCACCGCGCCCGCAGGCTTCGCTGGATTGTCGGCGACGGTTCATTGAGCGCCCGCAGCAGTCCTGCCTTCCCGCGGAGTTCTCTTGCGGAGTTCGGGGGCACGGCTCGCCGACAGTGCAGATCGTTTCAGTGATGGTTGGGGCAGAGCCCGCGACGCCCCGCTTCGATGCGGCGTCCGCCTGACCGCTTCCCTCTCCAGCACGTGGTTTCGGTGTCATTTTCAATGAGGCAGCGCAGCGCAATTTCCTGCTGACGATTGCGCACGAATCGCAGTCCCGTCCGGGAAATCGGCGGAGCGGGTGCGGGTTTGCAATGAAAGAGGAGCGGGGTGAAACTCGTGTCTGTCACTTTACATTTACCATGGCTCCCCGGTCTTCCCTCCTCCCCCGCAACGTTTTGCCCATCGTCCTGCTGAGCAGCCTTGCCGGGCCGGCCCCTTTTGCTGCCGGCGAGGAGAAGCCGATCAATTTCAACCGCGACATCCGCCCGATTCTTTCGAATTCCTGTCTCAAGTGTCACGGACCTGATGAGGCGGAGCGCAAAGGAGGGCCGAAAAGTTCGGGCGGCCTGCGGCTGGACACCGAAGCGGGATCCCGCATGGATCTGGGTGGAAACGCGGCCATCGCACCGGGACATCCTGAGCTGAGCGCATTGGTCGAGAGAATTACCTCCACCGACCCGGATGAGGTGATGCCGCCGCCGAAATCCGGAAAACAAATCACCCCGGCGGAGGTGAAGCTCCTGACCGAATGGATCAAGAGTGGCGGCAGTTATGCCAAACACTGGTCCTACGAGCCTCCGGTGCGGCCGGAGTTGCCCAAAGGGGCACCCCATCCGGTGGATGCTTTCATCCTGCAGCAGCTCGGGAAGGAGGGACTGAAACCACAGCCGGAAGCGGATCGTGCGACCCTTGCCCGGCGGGCGGCCATGGACATCACCGGACTGCCCCCCGCACCGGAAAGCGTCGCGGTATTCGTCAACGATACGGCACCGGATGCCTACGAACGTTATGTGGACAAACTGCTCGCCTCTCCCGCCTACGGGGAACACTGGGGCCGCGAGTGGCTTGATCTGGCCCGCTACGCGGATTCTGCGGGGTACGCGGACGATGGATTGCGGACCATCTGGGGATACCGCGACTATGTTATCAAGTCGTTCAACGGGAACAAACCATTCGATCAGTTTACCATTGAGCAGATTGCCGGCGACCTGTTACCCAACCCCGCGGATGACCAGCTGGTGGCCACGGCGTTTCACCGCAACACGATGACCAACAGCGAGGGCGGCACTAATGACGAGGAGTTCCGCAACGCGGCCATTGTCGATCGTGTGAACACAACCATGACCGTGTGGATGGGCACTTCCATGGCCTGCGCCCAGTGCCATACTCACAAATACGACCCGATCACGCAGCACGAATACTTTCAGGTTTTTGCCTTCCTCAACAACACGGCGGATGCGGATCGCCAGGATGAATCGCCGCTTCACAAGTTTTACTCCGGAGATCAAAAAGACAAAAAGCAGAAGCTGGAGGCGGAGATCGCAGCGCTGGAGACAAAATTGAAATCGCCCTCACCGGAGCAGCGGACTGCGGCGGACAACTGGAGCCGGGAGTTTGCCGTGGCCCCCGCATGGGAGGTGCTGAAGCCCGCGGCAGTGAAGTCCGCGGCGGGATTGCCCGTGAGCCTCGAACCCGATGGCGCTGTGCTTGTCTCTCAAACCGCCGCGAAGGACACCTACAGCATCGAAGTGCCCGCGACCACCGGCGGCACGGTTTCCACGCTGCGTATCGAGGCGCTGCCGCATGATTCTCTGCCCGGAAAGGGTCCAGGCCACAGCGGCGGAAATTTTGTGATCACCCGCGTCAGGGCTGTGGT
>JANNVM010001133.1:0-10953 GCA_031414455.1 Verrucomicrobiota bacterium | reverse complement strand
TTCAACGGAGGAACCCATGCCAACTTCTCCAATGCCTTCGTGGGTGCCGGAGCAGGTCTGGCTGGTGGCGAAAACCGCACCTGGACGGACAACTTTCAAGTGGGTGGTACCGTGCCGGAACCCGGCAGTCTGATGTTCGCGCTCTCCACGCTGGGCATGGCGATGCTCCGTCGCCGCAGGTAGTGGTTTTGCTGTCGCGGCCCTAATGGGGTCGCGCGACGGATATGAGCAGCTCCCGTCATGTTGGCGATCGTTGCCCAGCGATAAATGCCTAACGTTATTCCCTTCCGCGTGGTTACGGCTTCTTCTCCGGTGCAGATGGAGGAGCGGGAACTACCGTTAGCCATACCAAATCGGTGGAATTGATGAGCAACTGGCGATAGCCCTGGGGCACGCCGTTGTTCTCCGAGGTTGAGATCATGGAGAAAGCGACGGGCCGTTCCCTGCCGCCTTCGACTTCGCGGAGGACGAGTTGGAACGGCTGTGAGGCGCGGGCGGCGGCGGGAGCGGCGGTCAGGGTAATGGCGACTTCGCCTCCCTTTTCGGAAACGTCAGGCTCTGATGCCGTGACGCCGGCAGGCAGGTCCTTCGCGGCTAGTTTCAATTTGCGCTGAAACCCGTGGGCAAAGCTGGCCACGACCTTCAATTCGACGGATTTCCCGGCTTCAACTTTCGCCGAATGCACGGCGATGGTCGCTGATGCCGATGGCTCCGGTTTGGTTATGGCGAGGCGATAGAAAAAGTCGTTTCCGCCCCTTTGCGTGACTTCGCCGACGGCTGCGGTGAAAGTTCCGTCCCCGGGAGCCGTCCAGACAAGCCGGGGATCGGAGGATCCGCCGGCGTCATCGCTGGAGGCCAGTTCCTTTCCGTCTTTGTCGAAGACCTTGAGCCATCCATCCAGGGTCGAACCCATGTCCGGTCCGGTCACCGAGAGTTCGAGGACATCGCCTTTCACCGCAGCGAAAGCGAACCGGTCGTCATCGCCGGCAGGTTCAATCCGGGCACTGACCGCGGACGGGATTGCGAGAGTTTGGGGCTCGGCGGTTTCGGTGAGTTCCGGAATGTCGCTGAAGGTCACCGGACAGTGCGGGGGCTCCTTGTCATTGATCTCCGCCTGTTTGGTTGTCAGGTTCCAGCCTTCCAGCGCCACCTGTGATTTTTGCCCTCGCGGCACCGCCAGCGGCCAGGTGTTGCGCACCACCGGCTCCGTGGAAACATGGAGGCGATAGACACAATCAGCACCGCCGGCAAATCTGACATCGGTGGAGGCCGGGTACTTCTGCCCCATGGTCTGCACGATATAGCGACCGTCCTGCGGTGCTTCAAAGACGAGGAACGGGTCAATCGTCGTAGAGTCGTGATTGAACGCCAGCGTGTTGCCGCCGGCGTCCACCACGCGGAGCATGGCATCGTAGCCGGCCGCGAGCACATAGGCTTCAATCCATGTCACGAGAGTCTGGCCCTTCTTCAGCGTGACCCCAAACGAATCCACGTCGTCGGATTGGTCCATGCGGCCGTTGCAGGTCGCTTCGGGCA
The DNA here is from genome assembly GCA_031414455.1 of Verrucomicrobiota bacterium. Classification (GTDB taxonomy): domain Bacteria; phylum Verrucomicrobiota; class Verrucomicrobiia; order Verrucomicrobiales; family V1-33; genus V1-33. The sequence continues at coordinate 9,417 of JANNVM010001133.1, read as the reverse complement.
GTTCCAAATCCTGTGGCGTGCAATAGTCGTCGTTGGGTTCCTTCTCCAGCGTTTGTGGTGAGCCGGTAATTGCGATGGCAACCGGCGCGGAGGCACCGTCGTCATTAAAGGCGCGAATCAGGTGTGGCCCGGGTTTGACGCCGGGTGCCACATTCACGCTGAACGTGCCGGTGTCCTTGCCCGCCGTGAAAACGATCCCCGGTGCGTCCGTCCAGACCTTGCACGGCCACGGATCGAATTTTCCAGTGAGTTTCACTTCAGCACTGGTCCCGGCCTGTACTGCCGCCGGATGAAGGTGCGTGAGCACGGGTTCGGCACCCGTGAGCCTGGCCGATAATACCGGCACGATGCCGCACAGCAGAAACAAGGATCGCATCGGCTAGACGAACAGTTCTTTGATCAATCGTCCGTTGTTCACCAGATGGACCGGCCGGCCGGCCGGGGTCTGAAGAACCTGGTGCGGATCAATTCCCATTTTCGTGTAAATGGATGAAGCAAAATCTTCGGGGCGATAGACGTTTTCCGACGCGTAATAACCTTTGGCGTCCGTGGCACCCACAATTTGGCCGCCGGGAATGCCGGCGCCGGCCATGAGCACGGACATCGCATTCGGCCAGTGATCGCGGCCGCCGCCGGGATTGATCTTTGGAGTCCGTCCGAATTCGCCAAGCAGAAGAACGAGAGTGGTATCGAGCAGGCCGCGTTCGTGAAGATCAGTGAGCAGCGCGGAGACGCCCTGATCGAGCGTTTTGAGTTGATCGCCCTTATAGGCATCGGCGATGCCGCCGTGATGATCCCATCCGCCCCAGTTGACTGTCACCCACGAGACCCCGACCTCCACCAGCCGCCGCGCGAGAAGGAACCGCTGGCCCATGTCGTTGCGCCCGTAGCGTTCGCGGACCTTCGGATCCTCGCGCTGAATATCGAAGGCCTCCTGCGCTTTGGCCGATGACACGAGGTCGAATCCCTGCTCATAGAACCGGTCGAACTCCACCGCGGGATCCTCAGCAGTTTTGTCCGTGCATCGTTTCATCCTGTCGAGAGCGGCGCGCAAATCGCGACGCGATTTGACGCGGCCTTCCGCGAGATCGCCCGGCAGGACGACATCATGCACCCGGAAGGAATCGGAGTTAGGAGCACCGGAGATGATGAAGGGCGCGTGCTGGCCGCCGAGGAAGTTCGGGCCGCCGGAGCGGGTGTTGCCCGGCATCGCCATGTACGCCGGCAAGCCGCTGCGGACGCCGCGGTCATAAGACACCATGGATCCCATGGAGGGATGAAACGTCACAAACGCGCCGCACCCCACGGGCACCGGAGTAGGGGCGCCGGTGACCATGTAGTGATTGCCGCCTCCGTGATTGGGATCCTTGTGGCAGATGGAGCGCACGACCGTGTATTTGTCGAACACACCGGCGAGTTTCGTCACCGGTTCACTGAAATGAACACCGGGTACGCTGGTTGGGACCGTTTTGAAAACACCCCGGATGTCCGCCGGTGCATCCGGCTTGGGATCAAAAGTTTCGAAATGCGACGGTCCGCCGTCGAGCCAGATCATGATGCAGTTGATGTTCTTCCCGGGCCGGGCCGCCGCGGGTTGATCCGTGGCTCCGGCCTTCAAACGCAGAAGATCACAGAGGCCAAGGCCCAGGGCACCCCGCAGTCCCAGTTGAATGAAGTCCCGGCGCAGCACGCCGTCGCAGTTTCGATGAATGGCCATAAGCGGTGAACGGTTAGTGATTGAAAACGAATTCGGCGGAGTTGAGCAGCGCCCAGAGCACATCCTCAATGGCCCGGCGGCGGGCAGCGGGGTCGTCGGAAAAGGCAGCCGTGGCGATCTGGACTTCGTCGTCAGACGGCAGCCGGCTGTAGCAGGCAAAGTAGAGTTCAGTGACGATGTCGCGGGGACTGGCTCCACCCGTGGCGAGCCGCTGCACGCGGGAACGGGCGTCGGTGCTGGTGAGTTTGGCGTGCAGCTCGTTGGAGTTCATCAGGTGCAGCGCCTGACCGATGGCCGGTTTCAGATTCCGCTCGCACGGACAATCGCTGCTCGAATTCGGACGGCCAAACGCATCCATCGTCCGCGAGTCCACTTTGTACGTCCAGGCATGGACGGCCCGGCTGCCTTCGGGGAGCCCTGGATATTTTGTTGGAAGCCCGGTGATGTCCGTAATGGCGTCGGCCATGGATTCCGCGGAGAGCCGCCGGCGGTAGGAACGCGCGAAGTTCCGCGTATCCGCGGTGTTCGATTCGTTCGGCTCACTGCTTAATTGATAGAGGTGCGAAGTCATGATGGCCCGCATGAGGGCCTTGAGATCGAACCTTGAACGCACCAGTTCCTGCGCGAGAGCGTCGAGCAGTTCAGGATTGCTGGCCGGATTCGACAGCCGGAAGTCATCCACCGGATCCACGATGCCTTTGCCGAAGTAGTGACTCCAGATGCGGTTCACGACGGCTTTCGCGAACAGCGGATTGGCCGGATTCGTCATCCAATCGGCCAGGGCGAGGCGCGGATCGGCCTTTTCCGCCACCGCCGCGGGCGGGCCATCGGGCGGCTGGGGCTTCATGATTTCACCGGTGACCGGATGTTTGATCGTGCCGCCAGCGATGACAAAAAACGTTTCGTTGCCGCCGGAGATCGGGGCGGAAATCCCGCCGCCTTTCGGCTGAAGCGGAGCAAAGAAGGCTGCCATCCGGTAGAAGTCCTCCTGACTCCATTTCTCGTTGGGATGGTGGTGGCACCTCGCACAGTCGAGCCTGACCCCGAGAAACAACTGGCTGAACATTGTGGTGAGTTCCGCCGGCTCCCGGCGGTCACGATAGATCACCGCCGGCCCGTAGCGGTGCGTATTGCCCTGGGTCAGGAGGATCTCCCTGACAAATTGGTCGTAGGGCTTGTTCTGACGGAAACTCTCCCGCAGCCATTGATCGAGCACATAGACACTTTTGACGCCGACGCGGTCGGGGTTCGGGCGCAGCAGGTCCGCCCATTTTGCCGCCCAGTGATCGGCATAGGCCGGATGCTGGAGGAGCCGGTCGATGGCTCTGGCCCGTTTCTGCGGATCGGATTCGGCGATGAATGCGCGCGCTTCCTCAACGGCCGGGAGCAGGCCGATGGCATCGAGTGAGGCCCGGCGCAGGAACTCCGCGTCGGAGCACGGGGCGGACGGCAGCAGCCCCAATTGCCGGAAGCGGGCGTAGGCCTTTTCATCAATAAAATTATTCACCGGCAGTCCATTGTAGGCGTCTTCGGCGAGGAGTTTGTCAGTCGGAACCAGGACACGGGACGCCGCGACCATGCCCATGTAGCGGGCGACGACCACCGCCTGACCACTTGCCTGCTCGACGGCCAGCGTTCCGTCTTCGGAAACATTGACGATTTGCTTGTCGTTCGAACTGAATGTCGCCAGGTCGGTGACATCGCGCACCGAGCCGTCGGAATAGCGGGCGCTAACTTTAAGGTGTTGCGACTCCCCTTTGTGATAGGGACGCTCCTTTGGTTCGACCTCGACTCCCGCGAGCGCCGGCGCTCCGTCGTAGCTGTAGGTCATGCCGGAGCCGATCCACTCCGCCAGCGTGCGCCATGCTTCCGAATTTCGCGCGAAGCGTTCGCCGCCTTCGTGCGGCATGGATTGCGTGGCTTTGAGCAGCAGGAGACTTTCGGGCGGGTCGGACGGAAAGACGCGGCGTCCGCGGGCGGCGGTGACCATACTGTGATAGTCCGCCCGGGGATCGAACGAGAAGACACTGAGACGGAATCCGTTCTGACCATCGGCCTTCGCATGGCAGGCACCGGCATTGCATCCGGCTTTGCCCAGCACGGGAAGCACGTCCCGGACAAAGGAAACCTGTTTGACGGCAGCGGGTGTGACCGCTCCCGGATTCTCCGGGGCGGGTGCGGCGTTGGCGACCGCCGGCATCGCGGCAGTAACATCAATATTGTCGAGCAGTTTGCCTTCCTTGTCCCATCCAAGAATACGGCCCTCGCTGGAGCCGGCGAAGATCCGCTCGCCGTTCCCGGTGGCTGTCAGGCAGCAGAGGGCGGATTCCGCTTTGCCGAGCTGACGTTCATTGCCGGTCTCCGAACTCTGGGCACCGGTATGTGCCTTCATGTCCGTGTAGCGCAGCAGGGCACCGTCGTCCGTGACGGCGAATATCGCAGGACCGCCCGCGCTCCATGTCAACGCGTTGAAGGCCGTGGTTTTATTGGCGAGCGCAATGGTATTCTCCCGCGTCTTCACATCCCATACCTTTAACGACCGGTCTGCGCCGCCCGTCACCAGTTGCGTGCTGTCAGGGTTAAACGCGAGGCTCAGCACTTGCGTGGTGTGCGCCTCCAGTTTCGCCGATTCCGTGCCCGTGGCGACATCCCACATCCTGACAAATCTGTCGCCGCCCGCGGTGGCGAGGGTTTTGCCGTCGGCTGTGAGTGCCATGGCAAAAATGGTGTCCTCGTGTGCGCGCCATGACCGCTCGATTTGGCCGCTGGTTAAATCCAGCACCCTTACAATCCCATTCTCTGTTACCTGTCCGTCCGCCAGAAGAGCCCGGGAGCCATCGGGCAACACCCGGAGCGCCGTGATGCGATCGGTCAGGCCGGTGGTGATTTCACGCCGCTGAGTCAGGGAATCCGCACTCCAGATGACGACTCGGCGAAAGGCCCCGCTGATCAGAGATTTGCCGTCGGGTGTCCATTCGATGGACTGCACGGCCTCAAGGTGAGCCGAGGCCCGGGCGCGGAATGTCAGAGCCGCGGGAGTGACGTCGAAGACGGCGACTTCATTGCGGCAGCCCGCGGCGAGCCGGGTGCCATCCGGAGACAGGGCCATGGCGAGCACCGGCCGCCAGGACGCGGGCAGCGGCGTGAGCGATACTGGCCGCGGCTCCGATGGTTCCCCGGCGAGCACATTGGCGTCCCACGGAGCCCCACCCCGCAACCATTCGGTCAGCAGCGTGATCTGCGCCGCCGTGAGCTGTTTCTTCGGTGGCATGTGCGGATCCGCTCCGGCCGCCAGTGACTTGATTAGTATGCTCTCCTCCGGCTTTCCTTCCAGGACGACCACCCCTTCGTCGCCGCCCTTCATCATCAGGTCCCGGGATGTCAGGGACAGCCCACCCTTCCGCTTGTCTTCGTTATGGCACGAAACGCAATTGGTCTTCAGCAACCGCATCGCCAGAGCCGCCCCGGGGGCCGCAGGCGCGCCATGCAATCCAGGCACGGCCAGCGCGAGCCAGAGTATGGCTTTGCGAAAACGGGAACTGCTGATCCGGGGAATCATTTTGCGGGCTGCCTTATACTCGGCAAAACGCGGTGTTTTCTCGTACCGAAAATCATTGCCGCCGAATTCTCCGGCTCTCCGTGGCGACATCAGATAGTCGTCCCGCCGCCCGTCAGGCGGAACAGGGGCCGCGAGAGCCGGGCTGCGTTACGGAAACAGTTTGCCCACTTCCATCGTCACACCGGGAAGCACTGAGGAAATCAAAACCTCGCCGCTGCGAAAGCAGTCGGCCTTCCGGTAAGCTCCTGCTTCAGGATCCGAGAATCGTTCGATCTCCTGCTTTTTGGCCAATACCAGCCAGCATTCCTCGACTCCGGCTTCAGCGTAGGCTTTGATCATTTCGCGGTCGGAGGCTTCGCTGCTCCCTGAAATCTCCACTGCCAGCGCCGCTGTGTGCGGATGGCTGTGGATGAAGTCGGCATTGCGGCCCTTCACAACGGACACGTCCGGCTCCGGTTCGGAATCCCTCAACGTCAGCGGACCCTCCTTGCGCACCAGCCAGCCCTCTCCCAATGCGCGGGCCAGGCAGTCACGGATTTCAGTGGCGAGGAACTCATGAAGGCTGCTTTTGCTCATTTTTTCAACGACCACGCCACGGATCAACTCGGCACGCTGCGACACCATCCCGTTTTCGATCATCCAGTGGTAGGTCTCCACGGAAATGGGCAGCGTGCGTTCCCGGATGTCGGGCGACTCGAGAATGGGGATCATGTCATTGAGCCTGGGCCGTTTTCAGGTGATGGCAACTCCAGTCCAGGGGGCTTCGACGATGGAGCGGTTTCGTAGAATATTGCCGCTTCCCGCTAAGATATGCCGCCAAGTCTCCCGGAAAGCAGTCAAATTCCCGCCCTTTCGTCAATGTCCAAACCGCCCTATTCCCTGCATTGGAATAACACTGTTGGTCACATATGAAAACAGACCCCAACCGACTCGCGACGCCTTTCGTGACACTTCTCACCTCCCCGCAGGGGGGGGATCCTCGGTGCCTTGACCAACTACATCAATGGGAACGTTTCCCCGCTATACTTTCAAAACGTCATGCATTGGAATGATGTGTCCGATGTGCCGGGGGCCGCAATCGGCCAGGGCATTTTTGAGGGACTGATCTGTGGTTTGATTTTCAGATCGAGGTGGAACACATGCAAGGGAAGGAGCGAACTCATGGCAGACCCACCGGCAAAACCACTTCACTCCAGCGACAAATAACAGCCCACGGCTTTGGTGAATTTCGGATCGGGCTGCTTGCCGGCGATGACGGCTTCGAGGGCGAGGCGGAGGTCGTGCTGGTGCGCTACCGGTTTGGTGGTGCCGGGCCGGACGGCACGGTCGTCGATGCGGCCGCGGTAGAGCAGTGCGCCGGCGGGAGAAAACACGGCGGCCTCCGGGACACACGTCGCGCCGGCGAGGCGGGCGAGTTCGTGTTGGGGATCGAGCAGTCCCGGGAACGGCAGGCGGTAGTCCTTGCGGTGCGTGTTGATTTGTGCGGAGGTCTCGGTCGCATAGACGCCGTAAAAGCAGACGCCCTGCGGAGCGAAGTCATTGGCGAGGCGGGCGATCTCCGGCGCACTCGCGTTGGCGACCGGACAGTCGTGCATGAGGAAGAGCAGCACGGTGGCTTTGCTTGCGCCGGCGGCCAGCGGCGTGCAGGCATGGCCGTCGGAATCCGTTAGCCCGGGCGTCGGCTTCGCCGGCGGCGGTACGGGATCCGGGCCGCAGCCCGTTAGGCTGAGCAGGGCGATGAGGATACTGGCAATCCGCGTCATGGCCGGGGCTCAGTCGAAACCGATTTCACCAAAGCCGCGCATGAACGGCAGCATGCGGTTAATGCCGGCCTGCATCTCCACGGTATCGAGCGCGCCGTCCTTGTTGGCATCGAGCGGCAGGACGAGTTGCCGGACAATGGCCATCTGACCGCCGTCCTTCACTTGCACTTCCCGTGAGACCTGGCTGCGCACGGTGGCCATGCTGGCGAAGTCGTTCTCAAACAGCCGCTGAATGAACTGGCCGGTGAGGATTCGCTTCAGCGCCGTGTGGGTGGCCGCCTTCTCCTCCGGGGTGTTCAGCATGATGGTCAGGGTGATGGTGCCCATCTCGTCCGTCGAGGTCGGACCCCAGCGGACGGGTTTTGGCGGATGCGCCGCCTGATGGGGATTGGTGTCACTGTTGTCCCATGACATGAGTGCGTCGAGCCGCGTGCCGGCGGGCAGTTTCACCGGCTTTTTGAAGGCATAGTCCTCCTGCCATGCGAAATTCCAGTCGGACATTTTGAGCAGCCAGCGTTTTTCGCCGCCGGGCAGCGTGGCGGTGAGTTCCATGCGTTTGCCGAGATAGTGCGCATGGGCATTCACGGCGAATGCCTCGACGTCCACGGGCAGCACGAAGCTGCTTTGCTTGATGTATTCTTTTTGCCCCGCGGGAATGTGGATGCCGGAGAGGATGCCGAAGTATGGCGGCACGGCCACGATGCTCCACGGTCGCGCCGTCGGCTTTTCGGAGAGGAAAAATCCGAGCTGCGAGCGGTCCCGCGTTTCTTTGCCGGTCGGGTGATAGTGGACTTGAATGACGAGGTCCGCGCCTGCGGGCACGAGCCACGCGAGGCCGTAGCCGAGGCGGGCGTTCTGCGTGCCGACATCCCAGCCGCCGAGGTAGCGGAACTTGGCATTCGCCCGGCTCATGCCGTTGTAGCCGGGCGCGGGGTCGGCGGCATCGTCGCGACGCGCGCTGCCCGTGGTGTCGAGAAAGTAGAGGACGTGATGCACCACGCTGGCATCGCCGGGGCGGAGTTCGATGGCATTGACCCAAGTGTCATCCGTGCGATTCAACGGGAGGACGAAATTGCGGTAAATGTCCGGCCCCTCGGCGGGCACGATGAAGGCCTCGGGCATCTCCGCGATAAAGTCCGGCTTTCCGAGCTGCCAGCCGTCGGGGAACGTCGGAGTCGGCGGCAGTTTCGCCGCCTCGCCCTCGGGCGTGCCGGCCTCCAGCCATTGCTGAAATAGCGCGATTTGCTCCGCGTTGAGCGAGCGGTCATTCGCATACGTCACCACGCCGGGGTCGGCGTGCCACGGCGGCATCACGCGCTGGCCGGTGACTTCCACGATTTGCTTCGCGCGCTTTTTCACCTGCGCGTAGTTGAGCAGCGAAAACGGCGCGACCTGTCCGTCGCGGTGGCAGACGGAGCATTTGGAAAAGACGACAGGCGCAATGTGTTCGTTGAACGTGGGCGCGGGCGCGGCAGCGAGCGGCAGAGCGAGGGCTAAAAGAGCGATGGCGTGGCGAATCATTCCTGCATCATGCCCGCCGCACGCCGCGCGACAACTGGCCGGTAGTCATGTTCTGGTCATGCCCTCCCCATGACACCGGCCCGAGGTCGCGCGCCTTGAGCGCGGCCTGCGTGCGGTCGAGCACGCCGAGGCGCGTGAAGATGCTGGTGAGATGATTTTTCACCGTGCCCTCCGTGACGTGGAGCAGCTCGGCGATTTCCTTGTTCCCGCGACCGCGCGCGACATGGCGCTCCTTGCCCCGGTTACACCCGCGCACGATCGGATCGCCGCGACACTCGCGAAAGCCAGCGAGCCGTTGCTCGCGAGTGTCGAGTTGTTCGATCTCTTCACCGACCCGACCGGCACCAAAGTTCCCGCGGACAAGAAATCCCTCACGTACTCCCTCACCTACCGTGCCGCCGACCGCACGCTAACTGCGGACGAAGTGAACGCCGCGCACGCACGCCTGAAGCAGCGGCTCACCGCCGAACTCGGCGTGACGCTACGGGAATAACAGCGGAGTTCCGGGTAGCACGCGCGCGTATCGCGTGTCCGTCTCCGCGTCCCGCGGAGACAAACTTCCCTGCCGCGTCGCAACTGAACTCGTGAACGACCTCTGGGTCGATGCGTGAGGGAAGTCCGTCCTGGCGGGGACGCCAAGACCAACACGCGGGACGCGCGGCTACCTGGAATCCGCTGAGCGCGCTCTCTAAGGAAACGTGTAGAGCACGCGCAGCCGGTGGAAGCGGCGGAGGTCGGGAGCAAATGGCGTCGCGAGGGTGAGCGTCGGGCCGGTGGCGGTGATGGGCGTGCCGATGGGGGTCCAAGCGATCATGTTCGGAGACGTTTCGAGCCGGTAGATGCGGCCGGCGAGCGTG
>JANNVM010001132.1:0-3753 GCA_031414455.1 Verrucomicrobiota bacterium | reverse complement strand
TCGCAGTGCTTCCAGCCTGCCACGGCCTGATGGACGGGGAGCAGGCGGGACGCCCTGCGGAACGGCAGGCCGGAGGCGCTGCGTTACGCTTCTTCCTGGAGGCGCTTTATTTCCCGGAAAAGCCCCGCCCGGGCAAAGCTCCAGGCGCGTTTGGCGGAGGCCAGCGACAGGCCGAGCGCGTCGGCGGCTTCTTCGAGGGTGAGACCGGTGAAGAACCGGAGCTTCACGAGTTCGGCCTTCGCCGCGTCGAAGGCCGCGAGGTTGCCGAGGGCTTGGTGGAGGACCAGCAGCGCCTCCGGTTCTGCGTCCGACGCGAGGTCGAGCGAGGAGAAATCAATCCGCTGGCCGCCGTCGCGTTATTAACCTAAAACCGGGAATGGTTTTCCGCAGATTGCGCAGATTAGCGCAGATTTTCAGGAACTTGCATCATTGGCGAAACTCGTGAGAGACTCACCTCACGGGTGAATCCTCAGTTTCCTGCAACTCGTTGGGAATCTCTGTAAATCTGCGTAATGAGGACCTCATCGCTCTTTTTAGGATTAATTGTGGCGGCGGTGTCGAGTCTTTCGTCATGTGAAAAGCCCTTGGATCTCACCCGGGAACAGAATTCGGAGCGGGAGCGCCTGCAACTCCGCCCCCGGCAGCCTGGTTGAAGGCATCACTTCGGGGAGGCGGGCCACAGTGCTCATGGCGATTTCTCCGGCGGGGCAGCGATGGTCGCTTCGGCTTCCAGAAGCAGGATTTGCGCACCCAGCCAGTTATGCCAGCCGCGCACGTCGGAGGTGTTCTCCTGTCGCAGCGGCCAGTGCGCGGCGACGACCTTGCGGCTGCGCTCAAGGCGCATCGCGGCATCGTCTTTATTGCCAGTGCGGTGGGAGATCATGGCCAGCGTCAGATCGGCCAGCGATGAAGCCGACGAGTTTTCCAGTCTCTCCACTTTTTGGAGGGCCTCGGCGGCGGCGGGGAGATTGCCGGCGCGATATTCCGCAAGGCCGACGCCGATGCGGAACCAATAGGCGAGCGACGTCTTTTCCATCGGGCGGCTGGTTTCGATGAGCGTGCGCACCTGCGCGTCGCTGGCCCCGCCTCCGGGAGCTATCGAACAGTACTGGAGAGCGCGCTCAGCCGTGTTGTCGCTCACCGCGCTGTCGCAGCGGCGCAGCATTTCGGCACACACGGCGCGGTAGCCATCGCGATCACCCGCGGCGGCGTGCATGAGCGCAAGGGCATACCAGTCGAGAATCTCGCCGGTATCCGGGACCGCGCCCCGGGTCTGGCTCCGAATCTCGATGATCTCGCGGAACAGCGGGAGGGCTTCCTGATAGCGGCCGCCCCATGCACGGCAGTTGGCGAGGTTGAGGATCGCCGGAACGATGCCGGCGTCGCCGGGAGCAAGCCGCTTTCGTGTGGCAGCCAGGGTCTCGGCCAGTCCAGGTTCGGCCTCGGCGTAGCGTCCGCGGGCCAGAGGTGCGCCCGCCTGCCGCGCCGGCAGGTCAGCAAGGAATTCCGCCACGGTCATTGAAGGCCCGGGCACCTTGGGATCGTAGGCATAGGAAATGCGCTGCAGATTCGGAAGTTTGCACAGCGCGGCCACCTCGCGCGCGCCTTTGGGCAGGATGATTTCCTTCAGCGTTGGGCATTTGAGAAGCGGTGTGATGTCGGTGATATCCAGATTATCGAGGAAGACACCGGTGAGCGGCATTCCGGCGAGTGCGGAGAGGTCGCGCACCTTTGAACCAGCGAGGTAGAGTTCCTGCAGTTGGAGCCCGCGCAGTAGCGCGAGGTCAGCCAGCGGGGTGCCGGCTCCGGTAAACCGCTTCAATGACTTGCAGGCCGCCACGGGCGAAAAGTCAATGACCTTGCTCTTTTCGAGCGACAGGGATTCGAGGGATTCGCACAGAGGGGCGCGGCGCAGGACGGAGACATCGGTGACATTCATTTCCCGCACCGAGAGAGTTTTGAGCGCAATGTCTGCGAGCGGCGCAAGGTCGGTCACCAGGGTTCGGCGCAGGAGGAGGTTTTTCAGCGGCAGACCCGCAAGGGGCGCCAGACTGGTGACCGCGGTGCCGTCGAGAGTGAGTTCCCGGATGCGGGCATCTTTGAAGATAGAACAGTCGTTGAATTCCTTTGCCGTGACGGTGACTTCCCACGTATTGTCGGAATGCTGGTGCGCGGTGTAGGTCATCCCGGCATCATTCAAGGTCCGCCGCCATGACAGCGACGGCCACATCTCCCAGAACTGCTCCGCGGTGGAGGCGGGGAAGTGGGCGTTCTTCGCGTCCACGTCAAAACCCAGCCATTTCATCTGCGGCAGTTTGCGGAGCAGTTCGATATTCCGGCCCTTCATCGGCACCGTGAGTTTTTCCAGCGTCGCAATTTCCGCGAGGGCGGACACGTCTGTCAAACTTTCACACGCGTGGAGGTAGAGCTTCTTCAGCGGCAGCCCCTTGAGCGGGGCGAGATCGCTGACCTTCGTGTACTCGAGTGACAATTCTTCGAGCGGCATCCCGCGCAAGGGACTGAGGTCTTCCAGATTCACATTGCCCCAAAGGCCGAGAACCCGCAGCGGGAGATCCCTGATCGGTTTCAAGTCGGTGAGTCCGTCTGATCCGAGCCACAGTTCGCTAATGGGAGCGCCGTTGAGAATCGAAAGATCACCGATCGCCTGACTCTCAAGGTAAAGCCGATAGGTTCCGTTCGCGAGCCTGTTAAGTGTGAACTGAAATCCGCTTTTGCGCAGCGCCGGGACGAAGGTCTGCTCGCGATCCCAATCCTTCCAGAAATCAACTTTGGACTGAGTGGTGTTGATGACCCAGCCGCCGCCCTCAAAGAATTCCGTCTGAATGTTCTTGAGCGTCGGATGGGCGCGGAGCGCACCGATGGCGGCCAATTCCTCCTCCGGCAGCGCGCGAAAGCTCTGCGGAAGAATCAGGAGGTCGAGCGCCTTCAATTCGGAGAGCACGGCGAACCCGCGCGCTGCTTTGCAGTTGTAGAGGACCAGTTGCTTGAGCGGCGCGCCCCGGAGAAACGACAAGTCGCGCATCGGCGAGCTTTGAATGATGCACGTCTCCAAAGGCGCGCCCGCCAGCGGCGCGTAGTCGGTGGCAGGAATGGAAGTGCTGTCAATGTACGTAAGCGGCATGCCGGCGAGCGATGCGAGGTCGGCGACGCGGGTTTCGCGGAGGCTGAGTTTTTTCAGAGGCATTCCGCGCAGGGCGGAGATCTCGAAGACCGGCGTGCCGTCGAGGTTGAGGGTTTCCAGCGGCAGACCGCGGAGCGGAGCAAGGTCGCCGATGGTCGTGCCTGTGAGGTCGAGCGAGTGCAGCGAATGGAACTCGTTCAGCGGCGCGAAACCGCTGATCTGCCCGCAGCTGTCGAGATTGAGCGAACCCAGCGGCATCCCGGCCAGCGGCGTGAGATCAGCGATCTTCGTGTCGCTGAGGTCGAGTGCGAGCAGTCCATCCTCGCGGACAGTGAGGCGCTTCTCGAGCGGCTGGTCCGCAGAGATCGGCAGGTCTTTGAGCCGCGCGAGCCAGTAGGCCACGATGAGCTTCTTCTCCTCGCCGAGCAGCCGCGCCACGGGCAGCAGCTCGGCGGCGGGGCGCTGCTGCTGCTGCATGGCGAGGTGGAGCTTCGCGAGGCTTTCGCGGGTGAGTTTGCCCTGCTCGCTCGGTTTCGCCGCGAGCAGTTCGTCGCAGAGTTTCGCCGAAGCCTCGGCGCGCGCGAGGCCGGGCTGCACGCGCAGGGCGTCGC
>JANNVM010001131.1:0-2156 GCA_031414455.1 Verrucomicrobiota bacterium | reverse complement strand
GTGCTTCTCCCCACGGCCTACCTCGCCACTCTGCTGGCCGACTGGGCGTGGACCGAACGCGGCGCTCTTGCAGGCGTCCGAAGTCTGAAGCCCGAAATCGTGGAGCGGGCCCGGGAGGCTGAACACCTCCTCCGCGACTGTTTGGCAATCCGGCTGCGGGGCCCGAGGGCGAACCATTGGCGCACCGGCGGCATTCGCACCCGCCTCGGCGGCGCATTGCTCGCTGTCGCGTTCACCGACCCGGCACTCAACGCTGAAACCCGTCAGGCAAAATCCGCAGAAGCCGAGCCCCTGTTGCTGGAAGGAAACGAGGCTTTGCAACAAAGCAAGGAGGTCGCTCGCATCTACCAGCGCGACGCCCTCATCCGTCTCGTCCGCCTCTACGAAGCCTGGGAAAAGCCTGACAAAGCCGCCGAGTGGCAGCAGAAGGTGGATGCATTCGACAAAGCCAATCCGAATCCGGAGACCGGGACAGGGGCCGTGGAGCCAGGGCCGTAGAGCAGTCTGCTGTTCTCATCTTTTCGCTCTCGAACGATGATCGCTGCAGTCTCTGGGACTGCTGTGAGCATCACAGCTTTTCTGTCAGAGCGTCCGTCCGGCATGGCACGTTTGGCAGCACGGAAGTCAAACGCCGTTCGAGAGCTGCGGTCCCCGCAGCAGTCCAAAAGCCTGCGGCGTTCACGGATCGGTGACGCTGCCCGGAACTCCACGTGGCGGACTGTCCTCCACATCATCGAAGTCATCCCAAATGTTGAGTTTGTCCGTCTTGAACCGGGCCACGCTCTTCACGAATGATTTTGGGGCGTGGGTCTCGAACCATGCGCTGCTGCACCAGCGGTAGCGGGAAGCCTCCTGCACCAGGCGGTGATGGACCGGATTCTGATTCACGCAGCGCAGCCGCGCCAAGTAGGATGTCTGGTGGGTAACGCGGGTGTCCCGGAAGTTCATCCAGACTCTCCGCCCGCGGCAGCCAGCCAGTTCATTCACTGCCGTTGCCGACTGGCGGTGAAATTCCTCAAGCCACTCGCGCAGCGAAGTGGCCGTCGCCGCGGGCGATTCGGCGAGAAAATGATAGTGATTGCTCAGCACCGCCCATGCCCGAAGGGTCCACCCGAATTCCCTGGCCGAGTCGATGAGCATATGGGTGACCACATCCAGAATGGCCGGCGTGTTCAGGATGCGCTGATGGTGAAACGTCGATGCAGTCACCATGTAAATCCCTGGCTGAAACAGCCAGTGCGGGGGCGCATGAGGCCATGGCTTCGGGGCGGGCGGGTCGGAGTCCATGAGTCCTGAACTCTCAAGGAATCCGGCCGCGTTCCACCGGGAAATCATCCGAAGAATCAATACCGTTGCCTCACGGAATAAGCACGGTTTTCACGATCCGCTCCCGAACCATGATCGCCGCAGGCTCTTGGACTGCTGTGTGGATCACAGCTTTCCTGGCAGCGCGTCCGTCCGGCAGGGCGCGGTTGGTGACACGGTAGCCGTCCGCCGCCCGAGAGCTGCGGTACCCGCAGCAGTCCAAGGGCCTTCGGCTTTCACGAATTGGTGCCGCTGTCTGAATTCTTCAACAATTTGTCGAAACCCGTGTCCCCTTTTTCCCGGGGTTTGCGCACTACCAGGTGCAAGTGTCGATCCGGACCGGAAACGAGCCCTCCATTCGCACGGCCGCCGCAAGGTGAACTCTAGCTCACACAAAACACAACCCCGCCAGCATTATGAAAACATCTCTCATCACCACCGCCATCGTCCCTCATCAATCCAGGACTCATCTGATGAAAAAACCACTGTTCACCAGCATCCTCACCACGGCAGTTAGCGTACTCGGCAGCGGTAATGCCCGCGCTCAGGCCTGGCAACCCGCCGACCTCTTTCAGGGCGTGCCCGGGTTAAGGGCCAACGCCACGGACATTGGAACCGCTGCGGACGGCACCACGCTCTACAGCGTCGGTTGGGCGGACTTCAATACTGCGGGCGATAATTCCGCGATTATCCGCAAGAGCACCGACTCCGGTCTGACATGGGCGACGGTGGACAACTATTTGGAACCGGGCTGGTCATCGGCGAGCTATCGGGGATTTGGCGCCGGGACGATCGCGACGGGCAGCAGCCTCTTCGCCTGCGGGACACTGTGGGACGAACCGACTCAATCC
>JANNVM010001130.1:0-9975 GCA_031414455.1 Verrucomicrobiota bacterium | reverse complement strand
GGAGCTGGGCGGCAAACAGCTCGGCATCGTCCTAAAAATCGAAACCCGCGAAGCCTTCGAAAAGCTGCCGGCGCTGTTGCTGGCCTCCATGCGCTCGCCGTGCGATGGCGTGATGATCGCCCGCGGCGACCTGGCCATCGAATGCGGCTTCGAGCGACTGGCGGAGGTTCAGGAGCAGATGCTTTGGATTTGCGAAGCCGCCCATGTGCCGGTCATCTGGGCCACGCAGGTCTTGGAGAGTGTCGCGAAGGAGGGCCTGGCAACGCGCGCGGAAGTCTCGGACGCCGCGAGCAGCCAGCGCGCTGAGTGTGTGATGCTGAACAAAGGACCACACATCGCCCGGGCTGTGCTGACCTTGGAAAACATCCTCCGGCGCATGGAGGGACACCAGCAGAAGAAACGCGCGATGCTCCGCCCGCTGGAGCTGGCCCGCCGCTTCCGCCATTGAACTCTGGTTCGGACCGGGAGGATGGGTAACAGATTGACCGGGGACATCGTTGACAGTTGGTGAGGCGGTCTATGCCTTGGACCAATACCCCGCGCAAGACTGCGGCGCAGGAACTAGGGGTCGTGGGAACTAGTGGTGTGCATAAATCAACAAACGCAGCCTCAGAAATTGTGTGTGTATCACGCAGAGTCCCGCTGTCAGGGCGGGAGCATAGATGTCAGAGATCGGGATGGTCAGAGAAAGGGGGCAGGAGAAAGGGGACAGATTATTGACAAGTTGCCTGCCGAAGGCAGTTTGCCCCCATGCCCAGGCAGGTTCACATCGAATTTCCAGGAGTGACGTTTCACGTCATGTGCCGCGGCGATTGACTGCTTCGCAGTCTGTGCGGCGAGGCTTTGCATGGACAAGGTGCCGCTCATCGCGGCATGGCGCTGGCGTGAGGGCTTCTTTCGTGACGTTGGAGACTGGGAGATGACGTTGGCGGCGCTGGCGGAAACGGTGGAGAAGACCGGCTGGCAGGTCCTTGCGCGGGCGTGGATGAGCAATCATTATCGTTTGCTGGTGGAGACGCCGAAGGCGAACCTCGTTAAAGGGGGTACTTGGTTTCAGACGACGTCCACCACTCGCTTCAATGCGCGGCACGATCTGTGAGCGGACGGTTCCCGGTTCTCGGTTCTCAGTCCCGGCCGACGACCACCGACCACCGGGCACCCTCCCACAAAGCCCGTTGCCATTCCCGGACCGGCCCACACTGTGCATGCCATGAAATTCAGTTGGTTCCTCGCGCTGCGTTACCTGAAGCCGAAGCGCACGTTCATTTCCATCATTACCGTCATCTCCATTCTCGGCGTCGCGCTCGGCGTGGGCGTGCTCATCGTGGTGATCGCCGTGATGAGCGGGTTTGAGAAACGCATCAAAGACGAGTGGCTCAAAGTCGAGCCGCCGCTGTTTCTGATGGACGACAACCGGAGTTGGCTGGTGCAGGAGGAGGCGCTACAGGACGGCGAACCGCTGTGGGGGCAAGTCCTTCGGGATGTAAGGGTTTTCCCGGGCGTAACCAGTGCTTCGCCTTATATCAACGTCGTGGCGATGTTGCAGCAAGCGCCACCGAAGGAGTTGGACGACACCTCTGTGAAAGTGGATCCCGCCACCCTGCCGCCGGATGAGCCGGTGCCCCCTTCAGGAGAGGGTGTGGAAAATGCCCCGCCGCCGGATGCATCTTCGCCGGATGTTTCTGCTGACCCGGTGCCCCCCGGCGCAACGGTGGAAGAGAAAAAGGAGATGGAAGTCACGGATGCGCCCGCCGCCGCGCCTAAAAAGGAATCCGTCACGGGTCTGGATCGCACGCTGCCGCTGGCGCACACCATCATTATTGGCGTGGATCCCGAAGACGTCCACCAGATGGCCCGCCTGGAACGGCGGTTCAACGAAAAGAAGAACGTGAAGAATCCGCAGGGCCTCCCGAAACCCTTTGCCTGGGGTGAGTTCGATGTGAGCGGCGAGACCATCGTTCTTAGCAACGATTTGGCCATCAGCCTCTCCCGTGGAGCCAAAGCCGGCCCTATCTCCATCGGGGAGACGCGGATCAATGTCTTTGGTCCTAACTTGCTCAACGAGGTCATCAATGTCGCCGAAGAGAAACGTCAGGCCAAAGACGACCCGGAGAAGCAAAAGGAAGTCGAGTCCAAAGAGCGCGTGTATCCCGCACCGGAAGACCTGTCTATCACCGGCATCGTCAATGATGACAAGCAGCCGGGGATTGCCTGGGTATCACTGAGCAGGGCCCAGCGTCTCGCCGGTGCCGGCAATGCCGTGGACGGCATCTCGATTGACCTTGAGGATCCCTACGACGCGCCTGCGATGGCGGCGAAGATCGAAGCGTCCGGCCTGCTTCCCCTGGGATGGCGGACGGAGACATGGATCGAGCGTCACCGGCAGCAGTTTGAGGCGGTGGCCAACGAGCGCTCGATGATGTACCTTGTTCTCGGAGTGATTTCCGTGGTGGCGGCCTTCAGCATGATGAACACGATGATCACCTTCGCCGTGCAGAAGCGGCGGGAGATCGGCATGATGCGCGCTCTCGGAGCGAGAACCGCGCAAATCGTCAGCCTGTTCCTCACCAAGGGATTCATCGTCGGGGTTCTCGGAACCGGTCTTGGTTACGGGCTGGGGCTGCTGGTGCTTCACGAACGCAACACCACCCGCGACTGGATCAACAGAACATTCGGGCACGAAATCTTCGATTCCAGCATCTACGGACTGTCGGAAATTCCTGCCGATCTGCGCACGGAGGATCAAATCATCATCTGCGCCATCGGCGTTTGCCTCTGTACTCTCTCGGCACTGCTTCCCGCCTTCCTTGTGGGCCGCATGGAGCCTGCCCGCGCGCTGCGCAACGACCGCTAGAGCCTGTGCTGTGATGGATTCCCCTGCTGCCATCGCCACGCGCAACACCACCGCGTTCCTGTGGTTCCGGGTGCTCTTCAACTCCCGGTTCTACTATCCGATCTACACCATTCTGTTCCTCGACTTTGGCCTGTCGCTGGAACAGTTCGCCACCCTGAACATGGTGTGGGCCGCGAGCATCGTGCTCTTCGAAGTCCCAAGCGGTGCGCTCGCTGACAAGCTGGGGCGCAAGCACCTCGTCGTCTTCTCCGCGTGGCTCATGGTGGCGGAAATGCTGATCCTCTGTCTGATGCCCATCGGGGCAGGGGCCCTGACATTTTCCATGTTCCTTGTGAACCGCATCGTCAGTGGCATGGCCGAAGCCTGCTGCAGCGGCGCGGATGAGGCGCTCGTCTATGATGCGATTCCCGCGGAGGGACGTGACGCCGCATGGACACGGGTGCTCGCCCGCATGATGCGCTGGCAGTCGGTCACGTTCATGATTGTCGCGCTCACCGGCGCGGCGGTCTACAGCCAGGATTTTATGGGCCGGCTGCCGGGATTCACCGGCATCAGCAAGGAAACGTGCATGAGGATTCCGCTGTGGCTCAACCTGGGCATGGCCGTCGCCACACTGGTGGTCAGCCTGCGGTTCACGGACACGCATCCGCGCCCGCCTGGACGGGCCTCGCTCGGGGCTCTGACGCGCTCCAGCTTCTCGCAAATGCTCGCCACGGGACGCTGGATTCTCCGCAGCCCCGCCGCGGTGGTGCTCATCCTGACAGGTCTGCTCTACGACTCCTTCACGCGCCTTTTCTACACCATCGGGAGCAACTACTACCGGCTCCTCGGCATAGATGAATCGTGCAACGGACTGATCCTCGCCGGGAGTTCCATCATCGGCATCGGCACCGCTCTGGTGGTGGAAAAGCTCGTCGGCGTGCTCAAGCCGTCGCACAATCTCGGCATGGTCGCGGTGCTCATCATCGCCGGGCTCACCGGCATCGCTCTGGAGATTACCGCATGGCACGGCTGGGCCGGCATACTGTTTGTCGTGCCCTTCTGGCTGGCGATGCGTTCGCTGCACTACTTCCTCAGTCAGTATCTTAACAAGGTCAGCGATTCCCCGCACCGCGCCACGGTGCTCAGCTTCAAAGGCCTAACCATGAATCTCGCCTACGGGCTCGTGATGATGTTCTACGGCATGCAAACCGCCTTGCTCCGGCACGATCAGGCACCGGCACTTGCGTCACTCAGCAAGGAGCAGACGGATGTGAAACTTCTCAGTCTCGCGATGCCGTGGTGGCCATGGATCTTCGCGTCACTCGCGGCCCTCCTCGTCCTGTTCGTTCGCCTGCGCTACCGCAAGGGGCTCACCGCTCTTATTGCGGACGAGGCTGCACCGGTGAATGGATCCCGCTGATTCCGTTCCCAACACATCCCACCACGCAAACCGCTCACATCTCATGGCTATTACCGTCAACGGCGAGACCGTCTCCAACGATCTGATCAACGAAGAGTTCTCCGCCATCAAAGCGCAGTATGAGCGGATGGGCCGCCACTCCTGCTGCGAGCGCGATGACGAATTCCGCGGCTACGCGAAAGACAACATCGTCGCGAGAGTGCTGCTCAATCAGGAGGCTGAGCGCCGCTTCACTGCCATCGACGAAGCGGAGATCACTGCCGCCGTGGAAAAGCTCATCGGCGAGCATGGCGGACGCGAGCAGTTCCTCGCCAACGTCGGACTCCAGCCGGATCAGGAACACCTCGTGCGCGATGACGTGCGCTCCGGCCTGCGCATGGATAAACTGCTGCACGAAGCGTGGGGTGGAACTGCCCCGGCACCGGAAAGCGAACAGCGCCAGTGGTATCAGGAGCACCTCGCGGAGTTTATGACCGCGGAGGAAGTCAGCGCGCTGCACCTCTTTAAGCACGTCGAGAAAGTCGAGGACCGCGAGAACATCTACAACCTCCTCCGCGACCTGCGCACGCAGGCGAAGCAGGGCGCAGACTTCAAGGCCCTCGCGCTGGAACATACTGACAAAGAGGACAAACTGGTGGACCTCGGCTGGTTCAAGCGCGGCGACTTCATGGAGGAGTTCGACCTCATCATTTTCTCCCTCGACGAAGGAGAGACATCCCCTGTCTTCGCCAGCCACTGGGGTTTTCACCTCGCTCAGATCACCGGACGCCGCGCTCCCGCGGCGCTTCCCTTCGAGGAAGTGCAGGCCATTGTCATCGAACGGATGACCGCCGAGCACCGCCACCGGACGACGACTGCGCTTGTCGCGCAGTTAAAAGAGAAGGCCGATATCAGCGACGACACTCCGGCAGCAGTGGAGACTGACACGGAAGGGTAGGGGACCGGTGGCGGGGTGATAGTTGCCGGCAAAGATTGGCTCATAGAAGAATTGACGGTGAAGAGCTTGGAGGCACATTGCCTCTATGACTGCCGATGAAATTCGCGCCGTGCTGCACACGCGCCCGTTCAAACCCTTCACTATTGTCACCAGTGATGGCGGGGCATTTTCTGTCGTGCATACGGATTACGCGATGCTGACGGGGCTGGGGAACTTTTTGCTTGTGGCTCATCCAGGAAAATTTGAAGTGGATTGGATTGATCTCGCGGCGGTCACCCGGCTGACGTTTGAAGTTCCTGAAGTTGCGGCGTGATGATAACCGGCGAGCCGTGTGCTGCGGACTCATACGCGGCAAAGACCAGTTCCAGGGTTTTTAGAATGTTCGACCCGATGGTGTCAGCCGTCCGCTTTTTTCGTATCGCGGCGAGCAGATTTTTTGTGACAGTCAACGATGCTGGCGTGGACCAGTGCGCAGCCAGGACCGGCCAATGGATAGTCAGGCGGCGTGACATCGCGCAATTCCGTGCCGCGTTTAGCATAATGAGAAGCCGACAGCCTCGAGGGATTTCCACGGAGACCCGGGCGGGTCCACAGAATTCCAGTACTCCCAGCCGTCAGATCGCGTTGTAGATATTTATACAAATACCGAGCGTAAGCAGGCCGGCGGTGGCAAAGAGGACAGTCAGGACGACGGCTGCGGGAAGGCTTCCTTCCATTTTGCGCCCGCGTTTACCGAACCATACCCAGGTCGAGATGATCGCAGTCGAGGGGAAAACCAATCCCCAGAAGAGGAATACTGCGATGCCGGGGACGAACGGCAGAAAAAGGCAGAGGGAATTGATGATGAGATAGCCCGCCAAACCCGCCGCTGCCATGGCAGAGGGAAATCCTGGTCCGCGTGGAGGATCGGCAGTCAATTCTCCTGGATCTAACGGACGTAATGATACTCGGGTTCCTCCTGCCTTATGGTAAGTCCGAGGACCCCATGAGGAACTCATCGCACGCTTTCGCCGCGCCGCGGCCTTCGTTGAAAGCCCAGACGACAAGGCTCTGACCGCGGCGGCAATCGCCGGCGGCGAAGACACCTTCGAGGCTGGTGGTGTATTTGCCGTGGTCGGCTTTCACGTTAGAGCGGGCGTCGCGTTCGACACCGAGGGCGTCGAGCAGCGGCTGCTCGGGGCCGAGGAAGCCCATCGCCAGCAGGACGAGCTGCGTCGGCAGGACTTTTTCCGTGCCGGGCACAGGCTGAGGGATGAACTGGCCTTTATCGTTCCGTTCCCATTTCACCTGCACGAGATGCACGGCTTTGACCTGCCCGTTTTCGTCGCCCTCGAACCTGGTGGCGGTGGTGAGATAGACGCGCGGATCATCACCGAACTTGGCGGCGGCTTCCTCCTGGCCGTAGTCCATCTTATAGACCTTCGGCCACTCGGGCCACGGATTGTCTTTGGCCCGCTCATGCGGGGACTTGGCCATGATTTCGACCTGGACGAGGCTGGTGCAGCCGTGGCGCACAGAGGTGCCCACGCAGTCGGTGCCGGTGTCGCCGCCGCCGATGATGACGACGTCCTTGCCTTCGGCGGTGATGAAATTGCCGTTCTTGTGCTGGTCGAGCACGGCCCTGGTGTTAGCGGTCAGGAAATCCATGGCGAAATGGATGCCTTTCAGCTCGCGGCCGGGAATGGGCAGGTCGCGCGGTTTCGTCGCGCCGGTGGCGAGAACGATGGCGTCGAACTCACTGCGCAGAGCCTGAACGGTGACATCGGTGCCGACACTGACATTGCATTTGAAGTTGATGCCCTCGGCTTCGAGGAGGCGGATGCGGCGCATGACGACTTCCTCCTTGTCGAGCTTCATGTTGGGAATGCCATACATGAGCAGGCCGCCGGGACGGTCCGCGCGTTCATAAACCGTGACGCTGTGGCCTGCCTTGTTAAGCTGCGCGGCGGCACTGAGTCCCGCGGGACCGCTGCCGATGACGGCGACCCGTTTGCCGGTGCGTTTCGACGGCGGCTCGGGCGTGACCCAGCCTTCGTCCCAGCCTTTATCAATGATCGCGGCCTCGATGTTCTTGATGGTGACCGGCGGATTGTTGATGCCGAGCACGCAGGAGCCCTCACAAGGAGCCGGACAAACGCGGCCGGTGAACTCAGGGAAGTTGTTCGTCTTGTGGAGCCGTTCGAGCGCTTCCTTCCACAGGCCGCGATACACAAGGTCATTCCATTCCGGAATGAGGTTGTTGATCGGGCATCCGCTGGCCATGCCGCTGATGAGCGTGCCGGTGTGGCAGAACGGGATGCCGCAGTCCATGCAGCGCGCGCCCTGAGTGCGGAGTTTTTCCTCCGGCATGTGCAGGTGGAATTCTTTCCAGTCGGCCACGCGCTCGGACGGCGCGCGGTCGGCAGGGATTTCGCGGAGGTATTCGATGAAGCCGGTGGGTTTTCCCATGATGTGTGTCTGCTTGAGTGAAGGTGTTTATTGAATCAGCCGAGGGCGTCCCAGACTTTGGGGCTAATGCCAGCCTTTTTCAGAATTCGTTTGGTCAGTGTCCAGTCAATGTCTCCGCCGTGCGGATTGGGGACGGTGACACTTTGTTTGCCCCGATGCATGGTCATGTGAGGACCTCCGCCTTCCGGGCCGGTGAAACCAAGACTCCGCAGTCTGCGGATGAGTTCCTTCCGGCTAACAGGCTTCGGCATACTCGGGCTGAGGGTTTAGATCGATGCCGGCGATTACCGGAAGTTTATGGCTATGCTGAAGCCCCACCACGATCCATGACTCCAGCGCACCCGCGAGATTCACGCGGCATTCCTCCGGGGTGGTTCCGTCGGCCCATAGGCCTTCACACGGTGGGATGTCGCCAAAGTAGTGACCATTCTCCATGAGTTCAAACTCGGCGAGTTCCATCGCGGCTTTGATGTAAGCGGTAATCATAGCGGCAGTGTATTCGATTCCGGGCAAAACGCCAAAGTCAGAGTTTAGCCCCCGCCGATGCGGGCGACGTCGCGGGCGTTGGCTTCGAAGGCGGCGTTCAGGGCGTCGTCGCCGCTGAGGCCGTCCTGCTCGGCTTTCTTGAGGGCCTGAAGCACGCGTTTGTAGTCCTTGGGCATGACCTTGACGAACTTCGGCACCATCTCCTCCCAAAGCGCGAGGACCTTGAAGGCCTTCTGACTCTTTGTGCAGTCAGCGTGTTTCTTGATAAGGAGCCGGAGCGATTCCACCTCATCGTCCTCCACCTTTTCGAGGCCGACCATCTGCGCGTTGCAGCGTGTGGCGAAGTCACCGGACTCGTCGAGAATGTAAGCGACACCGCCGCTCATGCCCGCGGCGAAGTTGCGGCCCGTCTTGCCGAGCACGACAACGCGGCCGCCGGTCATGTATTCGCAGCCGTGATCGCCCACGCCTTCGACGACCGTATCCACGCCGGAGTTTCTAACAGCGAAGCGTTCCCCGGCCATGCCGCGGAGGAAAAGTTCGCCGCTCGTCGCGCCGTAGAGTGCGACGTTGCCGGCGATGATGTTATCCTCCGCCACAAACGTGGAGCCTGCGGGAGGATAGACGATGATGCGCCCGCCGCTGAGTCCCTTGCCGACATAATCGTTGGCGTCGCCTTCGAGTTCGAGCGTCACCCCCTTCGGCACAAAGGCGCCGAAACTCTGGCCCGCGCTGCCCTGGAAGTGCAGATGCACGGTGTCGTCCGGGAGGCCGTGCCAGTGTTTCTTCGTGATCTCGTTGCCGAGGATCGTGCCAACGACGCGGTTCACGTTGCGGATGGGCAGCGTGGCTTTCACTTTCTCGCCGCGCTCAATCGCGGGTGCGCAAAGATCAAGCAGCTTCGTGATGTCGAGTGACTTCGCGAGGCCGTGGTCCTGGGTCTCCGAGCAGAAGCGTCCGACCTCCGGGCCGGCGTTAGGTTTGTGAAGCAGCCTGGACAGATCAATGCCCTTCGCCTTCCAGTGCTCGACGGCTTTCTTCGGCTCCAGCACATCGGTGCGGCCCACCATGTGCTCCAGTTTGCGGAAGCCAAGCTGTGCCATGAGTTCGCGCACTTCCTGCGCGATGAACAACATGAAGTTCGCCGCGTGCTCCGGGTCGCCGGTGAAGTTCTTGCGCAGCACCGGATCCTGCGTGGCCACGCCGACGGGGCAGGTGTTCAAATGGCACACCCGCATCATGATGCAGCCGAGCGAGACGAGCGGCGCGGTGGCAAATCCAAACTCCTCTGCGCCGAGCAGCGCGGCGACGACGACATCGCGGCCGGTCTTCATCTGGCCGTCGGCTTCGACGACGATGCGGCTGCGGAGATTGTTCAGCACCAGCGTCTGGTGTGTCTCGGCGAGACCGAGTTCCCATGGAATGCCCGCGTGTTTGATGGACGTCTGCGGCGAGGCCCCGGTGCCGCCGTCGAATCCGGAGATCAGGACGACGTCGGAGTGCGCTTTGGCCACGCCGGCGGCGATGGTTCCCACACCGACTTCGCTCACCAGCTTTACGCTGATGCGCGCGGCACGGTTCGCGTTCTTCAAGTCGTGGATGAGTTCTGCGAGGTCTTCGATGGAATAAATGTCGTGGTGCGGCGGCGGAGAAATGAGTCCCACGCCCGGCGTCGAGTGACGCACCTTGGCAATCCAGGGATACACCTTCGCGCCGGGCAACTGACCGCCTTCACCAGGCTTTGCGCCCTGCGCCATTTTGATCTGAATTTCCTTCGCCTGCGACAGATACAGACTCGTGACTCCGAAACGTCCTGACGCCACCTGCTTGATGGCGCTGTTCTTGGAA
>JANNVM010001129.1:0-7077 GCA_031414455.1 Verrucomicrobiota bacterium | reverse complement strand
GGATCATGCCCGATTGTGGCCGTTTGATTTCCAGTGTCACGGTGTTTTCAATTCACACCCATCCCTGCCGTCATGAAAATCGCTATGTTCACCAACACCTACCTCCCGCACGTGGGTGGTGTGGCGCGGTCGGTGAAGACGGTGGCCGACGCCTGCCGGGAGCGGGGCCATGAAGTCCGCATCATCGCTCCTGACTTTGATGGCGCGGAACCGTCGCCGGAGGTGCTGCGGGTCCCTGCGATCCAGAACTTCAACGGGAGCGACTTTTCGGTGCGGCTGCCTTTGCCGCTCATGGTCCGCGATTTCATCACCGCGTTCGATCCGGATCTGATCCACAGCCATCACCCCTTTTTACTGGGCGATACTGCGCTGCGTGAGGCATGGAAACAACAGATTCCCGTCGTCTTCACCCATCACACTCTCTACGAACGCTTCACCCATTATGTGCCGCTGGATTCTCCGGCTCTGAAGCGGGTGGCCATTCAGTTAGCGACGGAATACTGCAACCGCTGCGACCAGGTCATCGCCCCCAGCGAAAGCATCGCGCATCTCCTGCGGGAGCGGGAGGTCACTGTTCCCATCGAGATCATCCCCACCGGCATCGATACGGCATTATTCGCCGCCGGAAACGGTTCCCGGTTCCGGGAAAAATTCGGGATTTCTCCGGAAGCCCGGGTGATCGGACATTTGGGGCGCATCGCCAAAGAAAAGAACGTCGCCTTTCTCGCGAGTGCCGCCGCCCTGTGCCTCCATGCGGATCCCGGGGCTGTCTTTCTCATCGTCGGGGAAGGTGATGCCCTGGATGAAATGCTGGCCATCCTCAACGGGGAAGGAGTCGGACGTCAGATTCATGCGATTGAAAAACAATCCGGTGCCGGGCTGGCGGATGCTTACGCCGCGATGGATATCTTCATCTTCGCCTCCCATGCGGAGACCCAGGGTCTCGTGCTCGCGGAAGCGATGGCGGCAGGCAAACCCGTAGTGGCTCTCGACGGTCCCGGTGTCCGGGAAATTGTCAGGGATGGAGAGAACGGGCGGCTGCTTCCCGCCGGAGCACCGGTCCGCGAGTTCGCAGACGCGTTGGCGGGGTTGATGCATGACCCGGAGCTGTCCAGGCGCTGCCCGGTCACGGCAGGGAAGTCCGCCGAAGCTTTCAGCACTGAGCGTTGCGTGGGACGATTGCTTGACTGTTACCAGCGGTTGCTCGCGCAGGCCAGGCCCCGCAGGGAAGCGGATTCTACTCTGTGGGACCGTTTTCAAACCGGGGTCGGCATCGAGTGGAAACTGCTGGAGGAAAAGATGGCGGCACTGGGAGCCGCCCTGTCGGAAACTTCCGCCACAAGAACCCTTCCTGAATAACCCTGCGTGGACCGCCCGG
The DNA here is from genome assembly GCA_031414455.1 of Verrucomicrobiota bacterium. GTDB lineage: Bacteria > Verrucomicrobiota > Verrucomicrobiia > Verrucomicrobiales > V1-33 > V1-33. Next base: position 5,699 of record JANNVM010001129.1, on the reverse strand, counting down.
GACTAGAGGGACGGGCCAGTTCTAGAGACTCGCTGGAACGAAACGATCCGGCTTGGTGATACTTGACTTGCGCCGGGTCTTTCCGATGATCAATGCCTACCGGTTCCTGCCATCTGTGCCTATGAATAAAGACAATTTTCCCGGGAAGTTTGCCGGAGGCGCATTCATCGCTGCGGCACTGATGCTGTGGCTGGGCTGGATGCTCCTGCCTTCGCGCATTGGCACTTTTTTCGAACCATCGGTTTTCGCCAAAGTTCACGACCGGTTCCATTTCTGGATTTGGATGTACCGGGTTCACCTTTTCGGACTGATTACCGCGGTGGTGGCGCTCTTCGCTCTCGCGGGGCTGGTCGCTCCATCCACAGCGCGTGTTCTCGTGTGGCCAGGGGTGGCGGTGGCTTCGGCGGGATTCGTAGTGAGCGCTTTGGCGCAGGCGTTTTACTATCACCACGGGGCATGGGGTTCCCTTGAGCTTGCCGGCAAGTCACCGGAGCAGGCCGTGGCCTTTGTGGAGGCGCTGCGGGTGGATACGGAATACGTTACCTGCCTGACGCGGTTTGGCCGGGTCTTCGGCGGCCTCGGGCTGTTGATTATCGCATGGGGCGCGCTGCGGTGGAAACTGCTTCCGGCATGGGTGGGGGCGGGTGCGGCGGCAATCGGAATCGCTGCCATGGCGTTGACGATGGCATTTCCGGATCACCTGCACTGGTATGGGCCGGTCTTTCACGTGCAGGTGCTCTGGCTGCTGGCAACCGGCCTCGTCGTCTTCTGGAGCGGATTGAAACTGGATGGCGCGGGCGGAGGCAAAGCGGCGTGAGTTTTGCGCGGCAAACAGACCCGAAACACGCTTACTGTTATGAGCGACGTTGAAAGAGAGTTCGTCTCCATGGTGAGCCAAAGCCGCGGGGTGGCCGGCGCGGTTCTCCTCGCGGTGTTGTGGACGATGGAATCGGTGGTGCCGATGTTCATCGGACGGAGCCGTCGTCCCTCTCACATTGCGGCGAATCTCACCCTGGCGGCCATCAATGCCGGGGTGTCGTTCGGGTTCGCCTTTGTCATTCTCTTTGTCACCGAATTTGCCAGGACCCGCGAATTCGGCCTGGTCAACGTCATCGCGATGCCTGCATGGCTGCAATGGGTCGCGGTGATTTTGCTTTTCGACTGCTGGCAGTACTGGTGGCACCGCCTCAATCACCGGGTGCCGTTTTTCTGGCGGTTCCACGCGGTGCATCATTCCGACGCGGAGATGGATGCCAGCTCCGGCGTGCGGTTCCATACCGTGGAGATCACGCTGTCATTCCTTGTGCGGCTCATGGTTCTTCCGTTGATAGGCATGAGCATTCCCCAACTGGCGGTGTATGAGGCCATCGCACTGCCAATCATTTTGTTCCATCACAGCAATCTGCGCATCCCGGCCCGCCTGGACCGGAGCCTGCGCTGGCTGATTGTTACGCCGTATATGCATTACGTGCATCACTCCCGGTGGCAGCCGGAAACGGATTCCAATTACTCCAGTTTTCTATCGCTGTGGGACCGGCTTTTCGGTTCCTTTCGCCTGCGGGATGATCCCTCTAGCATCAGGCTCGGCCTCGACCACTGGAGTGAGCCACAGTGGCGGACGGTTCCGGGGATGCTGGCGGCGCCGTTCCAGAAGCCGAAGGCTCCGGCGCAGAAGGAGCGTGCGGGATGAATCCATCAGGCTCATTAGCGGCATGCCGGCCGCAGAGACCCTGACAACTCTGACCGTGCGCAGGACTTTGGGACGGCGAGCGCATCGGGCACTTCCTCATGGCTACATTGCTCAGGCAATCCCGAACCTGCCGAGCGGTACACCCGGCGTTTATTTGGGGCCGATGTACGGGATGTAGATTGATAACAACGGCGTCGTCGCCGGCATGGCGGTAACGGGGCAGTTTCCCGCGTTCGCGTGGTCGCAGGCCAGCGGGACGCAGGTGCTTGCCGGCGGATCCACCGGTTGGTTTGCACCCGCCATTAGCGACAACGGGATGATGGTCAGCGGCAATGGATGGTCGTTTTCGCGCTGGCAGTTGACCATGGAGGCGGGCGGGCTGCGGGTGACCCGACTGGCGGGCACGGCCCTGAATTTAGACGGTGCCGTGCCCACTTCCATCCAGGCCCGGGCGGTGAACAACAATGGCTGGGTCGTCGGCAGCGCGGCCTTCCCCGGGCAACCGCTTACCGGATTCGTGTGTCGTCCGGGCCTCGACACCACCTGGCTGGCCGGCTTCGAACCCATGTGTGTGATCGATGCCGGCATCGTGGCCGGACATCGCGCTGGCCAGGCGACGTCGTGGACCGGGACCGCGGGCTTTGCGGACCTGGGTGTGCTCGGAGCCGCTACGCAGGCACGTCATCTGCAGGGTGAAGGCTGACATTTGCCCAATCGCCTGACAGGCAATCTCTCAGCTATCAACTCTCATCCCCGGCTTTCAGGGAATCACCACACGGTAAATCAGGCGCGGGGCGGCGGCGGGCGGGGCGGGATCTGTGAGGGACATGGCGGAACCGGTGCCGGTGAGGACGGTGCCAATATTGGCCCATCCGCTGGTGGAGGTACTGCGCTGGACCCGATAACTCACGCCGGGAACGGTGGGCCATGTGACGGATGTCTGACGGCTGGCATTTACCGTGGCGCTCGTGATGGCGAAGACGTCGCTTGCATTGAGCGGATTGGTGCGGGCCTTCCACTCGGAGAGATTCGAGCGCCCGTCGCCGTCGGTGTCAGGATTTCCCGGGGTGGCGACGAGCCCGGCATTGAAGCTGATGTCGCTGCTGGCGGCGCTGACTTGATGCACCTCCACGGCAAGCACGTTGGTCCCGGCGACGAGCAGGCCCGGCTCCAGGAGGCGGGTGTAAAATGATTGCTGTGAGCAGGGATTCCGCGGACGATCATTACCGGAAAAGTGAAAATAGTTTTCGGGAGGCCCGTGGCCCGCCGCTCCGCGCGCATGGCCTTTGCCTGCCCGTTTTTGTCCTTTGCGTGAGGCTTCCTCGAATGGAGGCAAACACGGCCAGCCTCAAAGGCATGGCCGCGCTACCTACGGACGCGATGACTTACCTTGTCAGGGACACGGTGGCGGTTTTGGCGGGGTCGCGGGTGAGCAGGGCTTCGATGGCGGCGAGTTGGGTGTCGCGGGCTTGGTCCTTGGCTTCGAGGGCGGCCATGCGGTCGCGCAGGGCGGCGTTGGTTTCGCGAAGTTTCATGGATTCCGCCTCCTGAGTCTCCAACTTGCGCGCCAGTTCCTGCACGGCGCCGACGCTGGTGGTGAAGATGCGGTCGTAGTCCACGGTCCGGAAATCATTCACCTGTTTGCCATACAAGAGCACTTTCTCCGGCGCGTTCTCGCACTGCTCCACTACGAATTCCCGCGCGGAGGGCACGACGCTCACGTCGAGGTCCACGCGCTTGCCGTCGATATGCAGCCGCACGCGGTCGCCGGCTTTCAGGCCATGATCCTTGGCGAGGGTCAGGGCCAGGGTCTTCGCGGCGGGGTCGTAAACCACCGCCGTGGCGAGCGCGAAAATGTCGGGAACGAATTCGGTGCTGCGCGTGACCGCGCCGGGAATCACCTTTTCTACCTCCTGCGCGATGAAGCCTTTCCGCCACGCATTGCCACCATCGGCGGGGTCCACCATCCGGTAGTCCGTCACCTGCAATTGCTGGATGGCCTTCAAGTCATTCGCGGTCGCACTCGCCTGGAGATCCCTTTTGATCCGCCGGTCCGAATAAGCCACGAACCCATAGGCAGACGCAATCCACCGATTGGCACGGATGCTGACGCTACTGGTGTAACTGTTGTTGGCAAGATTATAGGCTGAGAGATCAGCCGAGCCAACTGTAGTGAACGCATCTATCCCATTACCTGTCCCGCCATAAATTGCATTAGCTACTTCGGTCATGGTGACAGTCCCTCCTCCCGCCACATCGAGATTCACGCCCGGCGAGGTCGTGCCGATGCCGACGTTGTCAGTGAAGTTCGCGTTTCCAGAAACCGTGAGCCTGTTTGAAGGCGTGGTCGTGCCGATGCCGACGTTGCCCGACTTAACCGTCAAAGCCGTTCCCCCGACAAAACTTCCCAGGAATATTGAACTGCCCGCATCATGAGTTTTAATTCCCATGTTTCCAACACGCTGGTAGATGGTTTGGTCAACATCCAGGCCCGAGATTCGGAGACCGTCGAGGAGTGAGTACCCACCGGCTACCTGCAACTTATGACCCGCCAACGGTGTGAGCACGCCGATGCCTGCCGTGCCGGCCGCAAAGATATCGCCAGACGCTGTGAGCCCGGAGGCCGTGAGATTGCCGGTGGCCGTGACGTTGCCGGAGGCCGTGATATTGCCGGTGACTTTCACATTGCCGGCGACATCCAGCTTTTCGGCGGGATTGGCGAGACCGATGCCGACGCGGGCGTTGACCTCGTCGGTTTTGAGAACCACGCTGGTGAAATTGGCGGCGGTGCCGGCGGTGGTGGCGTGTCCGGCCCGGTCCGCATGGAGCGCGGTGGGGGCGGCCATGATTTGTTGGCGTGGCAGAGCGGCGTTGTTGCCAATCTTGACGTGGATGTAGCGGGCGGCGGATCCGTTGAAGGCACTGATGATGGAGCGGGCGGGAGCGGCGGTATCGTTCGGCCCGAGGGATACATTGAAGCGTCCGTCAATGATGTCGGCGTTGACGCTGAACGGTCCCCAGACTTTGTTGACGGCGTTGGTGGAGGTGGCGTGGTCCCAGATATTGAACTCCAGCGTGGCGGACGGGCCGGGGATGGGGGCTCCGGTGGCGTCGGTGGCGCGGCCCTGGTAGTTCATTTGCTGCGCGGACGCCGTGCCGGGGGTGGCGAGGAAAAACGCCAGCGCGGCGGCGGCGGTCAGTCGGGTGATGAGGTTCGTTTTCATGGATTTGATAGTTGAGCGGTGTTTTGGTTGATTTGAATAAATGATCACGGCGGGCAGACGACCTGAGCGCGGGTTTTCTTGGAGTGAGTGATGAGGAGGTAGATGTCGTCGATGGTGTCCACGTTGACCTGATTGGCGTTGATGGTGAGGTTCCAGCGGGTGGCGGCGACGCTGCGCTCGGCGAGGTCGTTGCGGATCCAGCCGGGGCCCGGGAGGTCCGGCGCGTCCGATCTCAGCAGTTCGTTGCGGACGGCGGAGCTGCCGGGGGAGGTGCTGATCATGGCCAGGCTCACGGAGAACACCTGCTCCGGGAAGAGTTCGAACTGCCCATTGGAGTTCGGGCTCTGCCAGTAGCGCATGGGGGAGACGATGAACTCGCCGGGGAAGTCGGTGGCGGTGGCGAAAGTCGTCGAGTTGAGGCGGTTGGGGCAGGGCGGGATGCGGGTGCGGAAATATGTGAGGCCGCCGTAGGAGAGCGATCCACCGGCTTTCATGCTGATATCCGGCAGGGGGGAGTATCCCTCGCCCTGACCGACGACGGCGAAGGCAACCTGCTTGATCTTGTCGAGGTAGTCGCCGGAGACGATGGGCAGGCCGCCGTAGTCCGGGCCGTTGAAGAATCCGGGCAGGTGCTGGAGCTTCGAGGTATCGAAGGGGATGACGATACGCCCGTCCGGGGAGGCATCGCGCAGCCGGCGGAGCGTGCGGCGGAACATTTCCTGACGGGAAACGAGGCTGCCGGTTTCCGCGTCGTAGCGGACGCCGGGATCGGCGAGCGCGGCCGG
>JANNVM010001128.1:0-2318 GCA_031414455.1 Verrucomicrobiota bacterium | reverse complement strand
CGCTCCGCCGCCGCCGTCACTTCGCATTCTCCTTTCGCGGGGCCGCCGGTGACCGTGAGGACGATCTCGCGATCGAACTCGCCGCGGCCCTGCAGGATGCCATTCGCCGCCGCACGCACCCGCGTTTCGGAAAGCCCGTGGTCGCCCTCAGCGGCGGTGCGGATTCCCGCCTGCTCCTCGCCTGCATGGACGACCCCTCCCGGGCTCTCGCCTTTACTTGTTATGACCAGCCGAATCGCGAACTGAAAACCGCAGAGCGCATCGCCGCGGCCGTGGGTGTCCCATTTCTTCCCCTGCAGCGCAGCCCCGATTATTACGCGGAGAATGCCGAAGAGGGGGTTCGCGTTTCGGGCGGCATGGGCACGTTCGCTAATAACCATTTCCTCGGCATACTCGACCGCCTCCGCTCCGAAGGCATGGGCGTTCTCCTCACCGGGTGTTACTTCGACTACCTGTTTAAGGGCCTCCCGCTCAACCGGCGCGAGAACCGCCTCACCGGCCGCGAGGAACTCGCTCCGTTTTCGCATCAATTCTATTTCAGCCAGTGGATGCCCTCCACGCCGATTGCGGAGCAGGTCCGTCAGCGCTGGGAGGCCCGCATCCCGGCGGAATTCCAAAAGCAGTCCGGCGATTCCGATGTGTTTGAAATCGAAGCCCGGCGGACGTTTCCGCTCTGTTATGAAGGGGACAACCAGCAGCGGCTCGTTCCGCAGCGGCTCGCCCCGTGGTTTGTTCCCGTCGCCGACCGGCGCGTCCTTGACGTTTACTGCCGCATCCCCGGCCGCATGAAACTCAACCGCTCCGTCTTCCTGAAAGCGGCCCGCATCCTTCTTGCGGACTCTCCCGCCGGCCGCGTCCCCGATGCCAACACCGGCGCTCCCCTCTTCGCCTCTCCCCTCCGCACATGGTTGTCCAGCAGTCTCCAGCGGGTCCAGCGCAAGCTCCGGTCCCGGCAGCGCACGCTCGCCTCCGATGGCTCATGGCCCGACTGGCATTATTACGTCGCCCACAGCCCGCGCCTCGCCGAACTGTGGCAACAACCGAACCCGGAGGCCTTCGACTTTTTCCGCCGCGTCACAGGGTGGGCTGAAATGCCCGCCGGAACCGCCGGCTTCGCGGGCGCTAAAACATGGAATCTGGTGTCCCTGCTTAACCAAAAAATCTGGTTTCACCAGCGCTTCCGGTGAAACGATTGATCAAACTGTTCATCAGCCTCGCCGTCCGCGCCGGTGATGTGCTGCTCAGCGGGTGCCTTCGACTTGTCGGGCGCAAACCGCCTGGCCGGGGAGTCATCCTCTACTACCACGCCGTCACCGGCCGTCAGCGGTCATCTTTCGCCCGGCAGATGGACATGCTCGTCCGCATCGCAAGGCCGGTCCCGGCAGACTTTTCCCTCCCTCTGGAACCGGGCGTCCACCACTGCGCCATCACCTTCGATGACGGATTTGTCAGCGTCATGGATAACGCCCTGCCCGAAATGGAGTCGCGCCGCATCCCTTCGACGATGTTCGTGCCCTCCGGCAGTCTCGGCGGCCCCCCCCAGTGGATCAAAGATCCGGCTCATCCCTCCATGCGGGAGGTCGTCATGACCCCGGAGCAACTCACCCGCACCGCGGCGCACGACGGCGTCACCATCGCCTCTCATTCGATTTCCCATCCCAACTTTCTTGCCCTCGACGACGCCACCGCCGTCCGGGAATTGACGGAATCGAAGGCGGTTCTCGAAGCGGCCCTCGGAAAACCCGTCAAGCTCTTCAGCTTTCCCCACGGCAAACACAACGCCGCGCTCCTCGACAAGGCCCGGGCCGCCGGCTATCAGCGCGTCTTCACCATCAATCCGGAATGCCTCACCGCGCCGGCATCCCGTTTCGCCCTCGGCCGCATCGCCGTGGAACCCACGGATTCCCTTCTCGAGTTCCGCCTCAAAGCCCTCGGGGCTTACCGCTGGATGGCAAAGAGCCGCTCTTAAGGTCATGCACTGCGCCTCTCCCTCACTCTCCGAATTGGCCATGACCGTTCCGGCTTCCGATACGGCGTTTTCTGTTTCCGTCGATCACTGCAGTGAGGCGGAGTGGAACAGCATCCTCTCCCTCTTTGACGACGCCAGTCTCTATCAAACATGGGCCTACGGGGCTGTGTCATGGGGAGAAAGACAGCTCAGTCACCTTGTCCTGAAACGCGATGGGCACGTTGTCGCTGCGGCCCAGGTCCGGGTGGTGCGGATTCCTCTGCTCCGCGCCGGAGTGGCCTACGTCCGTTGGGGACCACTCTGGCGGCGGCGCGGGGTGCCCGCGGACACATCCGTCCTTGAGGCTGCC
>JANNVM010001127.1:0-1676 GCA_031414455.1 Verrucomicrobiota bacterium | reverse complement strand
CGGCGAAGTTCCCCGCAGCATCGCGCAGGCGGCAGGAAAGCTGCGTCGCCGTGGTCGCGGCCGGGATGGTGAACGTGACGGCATAAACGCCGAGGCTGCCATCGCCGCGGAGGCGCTGCGCCGGGCCGAAGCGCACGAGATGCGGCTCCGGTGCGCCGTAGTTCACACCGTTGGACGGCAAAAAGATTTCGCCCTCCGCAAAGCCGCTGCCGCCGGTATCGCTGATGCCTAACTGGAGCGTGATGTTCACATCCTGCCCGTCGAGCACGATGCGCGACGGCGCAGCGATGACGCCATCCAACTGCGGGCCGGATGTGTCCGCGGCGGCAGGGTTTTGATCTTCCTGGTGTGCAACCTCGGCTGGCGGATCCTGTGTATAAATGCTCCCGCCAGCGGTATCCCAAAGCTGCACCGTCGGCTGGAGCACGACCAATGTCGGCGGCAGAGAAAGCACCTGCACCGTACGGTATTCACCAGCGAAGGCATCGCCGCTAATACGATGCGCGTCGGATAGACCTGTGTAGGTGTTACCGGGGAGGGAGACCCCGCCAGCGACCAGCCCATTGGGCGAGGTCACGGAGACGATCACCTCTGCGAACGTCACGCCGGCAGCGGTGACAAGGCGCAGGCGGCTGGCGTTGACTGACGGCGGCGGGCCGGCGGGGCGCGCATTGATGCGGATGCCAGTCAGGGAACTACCGTAGTTTACGGCTTTAATATAATACGTCCGCTCCGTCGTGACGTGGAGCAGCGTGCGGCGCATATCCGGCGCGAGCGAGTCATCGCGCAGAATTCGATTGGGGAGGAAGCCTCGCGGGCGACTGATGGAAAACGAGTCACCGAAAACTCCGAACTCGTTGTTCTCCATCGTCAGCGAGCCGTCGAGCCGGTAGGCACTGGTCCCGGCGATCGGTTGTGTGACATTCTCCGCGGCATAGACGGCGACATCCGCGGGCTCATCGGAGCCGGTGCTGTCCACGCTGACCCAGCCGCTGGCCGCGGGTGTCCAGCGACACCAGAGCGCGCCGTTGTTGCTGCTGTTTGACGTATGATAGGCTCCTGTCATCACCGTGGTGAGCGGCGTGGAGAAACGCAGCGCGGTGCCCGCATCCAGTGATGTCTCCGGCGTGGTGTGCTCCAGTCCGGTCACGCGGTCGAGGGTGAGCGTGACGGGGCCTTCGTTGTCCCAGTGATGCGCGAGACGCAGGTGATAGACGCGGCCAGCCGTCGCCTGAAATCGCAGCGCGCCGGAGCCGAGATTGAAAGTGTAGCCGTAGCGGTTGCCGTTTTCCATGAGACCGAGCGAAGCGTCCGCGCGGAGTTCAAACCAGCCGCTCTCCGGCGCGGTCCAGCGCCACCAGATGGAGGCCATCGCTTCCTCGCTGCTTGGCGTGTTGGCATAATATTCCAGCGGCGCTTCGACGCCGGCGTCTGTGGTGTCGCCACTGGCGCTGACGGGCACGGCGCTGCTCAATTGGAAGGCGGCGGACTGCATGTCGTTGGCCGGCGGGATCAGTTTCCGCAGACGAAATGAGTAAGGCCCCTGCTGCCCGTAACCGTTGCCGGCAATACGGAGGTGAATCACTTCGCCCGCCACCGCGGTGAATCGCAGCCGCACCTTGTCATTCGGTGTGCTGGAGTAAGACCGCCCTGATGTAAGAAGCGTGAGCGCATTC
>JANNVM010001126.1:0-1720 GCA_031414455.1 Verrucomicrobiota bacterium | reverse complement strand
CTACCAACGAGTCGGCTACTAGAGTATCATCACTAGCCATGAGTTTTCTCCGCATCGCCAGCGTCTCGCGGTGCAGCTTTTCAGCTTCAGTTGGCTTGCCTTGATCCTGCATGACACTGGCAAGGATGGCGAGTGAATTGGATATCTTAATGTGCGGTTCGCCGAAAACTTTTCTCCGGAGGTCGAGAGCCGTCCGGTGCATGGCGGCAGCTTTTTCGAATTCCCCGAGAGCAATATAGACGAGGCCGATGTTCGATCGCAACTCCGCCTCGACCTCCGGCTGACCCTGCAAATCCTTCCCGACGCGATCGGCCGTGCTGTCCAGTATCTCCCGGAGCACCGTGGTATCGCGTCCCAGGGCGACCGCCGGGCGCACGCCTTTGAGCATGTCGGTGAGGAAGGTCGCGACCTGCTGGCTCTTGCTGGCTTCCCTTTTCTGCGCCTCTTCTGCAGCGACAGCGCGTTCCCGGGCGTGCTTTTCCTTGAAGAACATCCATGTCGAAACGCCCAGCCCGATGACGAGCGCGGCGAGGACCGCGCCGGCGGCGGCGAAGGCGAGTTTGTTGCGGCGGACGAGTTTCCGAAAGCGGTAGAGATTGCTGGCCGGGCGGGCGGTGACCGGTTCGTCGTTGAGGTGGCGCTGGATGTCTTGCGCCAGGCCGTTCGCGGTTTCGTAGCGGCGGGTGCGGTCCTTTTCGAGGGCCTTCATGACGATCCAGTCGAGGTCGCCGCTGATCGAATGGGTGAGCTTACCGGATTCAGTCTGATGGTGCCGGGCCACGGTTGTCGCATCGGCGGCGAGCATGGTGCTGAGGCGCGTCGAGGGGCGGGGCGGTTCCTGCTCGCGAATGGTGCGGCGCATGGCGTCGAGTCCCGACGCCAGCAATTCCCCTGCATCGAATGGCGTCTGGCCGGTGAGCAGTTCGTATAACAAAACGCCGAGGGCGTAGATGTCGCTGCGGGTGTCGATGTCGAGGCCGCTCATCTCAGCCTGTTCCGGGCTCATGTAGGCGGGGGTGCCGATGAACTGCTCGAAAGCGGTGAAGATGGTTTTGTCAGTGAGGCGCTGGCCGGTGGTGGCTTTGGCGATGCCGAAGTCGATCACCTTCGGCACCGGCACGCCGTCGTGCAGGGTGACGAGGATGTTCGAGGGTTTGATGTCGCGGTGGATGATGCCCTTCTGGTGCGCGTGCTGGACGGCCTGACAGACCTGCGTGAAGAGAGCGAGGCGGGCTGCGGTGGAGAGGTTGTTCTGGTCGCAGTAGTTCGTGATCCTGATGCCGCGGACCAGTTCCATGACAAAATAGGGACGGCCCGCCTCCGTGGCTCCGGCGTCGAGGACTTTGGCGATATTGGGATGATCCATGAGCGCGAGCGCCTGCCGCTCGGCCTCGAAGCGCGCGATGACCTGCTTCGTATCCATGCCCAGCTTGATGACCTTGACGGCGACGCGACGGCGCACCGGTTGTTCCTGCTCCGCCATCCAGACCACGCCGCATCCGCCCTCACCGATCTGCTGGAGGAGTTTGTAGGGGCCGATCCTCCCGCCGGTCTCCTCTGGCGTCAGGCGGGCGATTTGTGTTTCGAGTCCGGTGGCGGCCGGCGCATCTCCGCTGAGGAAACTGCCGGCATTCTCGTGATCCCGCAGCATGTCGTCCACCTCCGCGCGCAGGGCCGCGTCCCCGCCGCACGCGTGATCCAGAAACATCCCGCGATCACC
>JANNVM010001125.1:0-2099 GCA_031414455.1 Verrucomicrobiota bacterium | reverse complement strand
TGCTCGGTGGATGTGGCGTAGTCTTTCGCTACCGTCAGTGTCTCCCTTCTTCGACGACTACCAAAATGCAAATGCACAACAAGGCGTCGCACCTAACGCCTGACCCGCCCCGAGTTCAAGCCGCCATGATCATTTCACCCTCAACCCGCAGTCGAAGCCGCGCCCCCGGTCAGGCGTAGGTGGACTTCGACGTCGTCCAACTCAACAAACCCAATCCAATCCATGCCATGACAACACTGATTGTTCTCGCTGCTGCCTGCATCCTCGTCCGACTCACTCGCCCATCAGTGGAGCGCATCCGCAAGTATCGGCTCAGACAACTCGCCATCATCACTTTGATTGCAGCCGCAATCACGCCAACCAGCGACTTGTTGACTGACATCTTTCTGGCCGTTCCACTCTTCGCAGCTTATCTGGCCTACGATTGGGTAGCTGCCCGTTTCCGGGTATCCGGGGCTGCTGTCCGCTAAGTAACACGCCATCAAGGCCGAACAACGGCGGGGCTGCCAGCGCTTGAATCGTTAGTCCTGGCCTTGAACGAAAGGCCGCCAGTACTGTCTGTCGGCAGCGCCAAATGGTAATAGCGGCAACTCCGGCCGGTGGAGGGAGGGGGCACCGGCTAACGCAGGTTCCCATGTCGCCAAACTGTGGTCTTGTTCCTCACGCACGATGATACCGGCGTCGATGTCGCGGAGAACTTTCTCAAATAGGCGCAATCCCAGTGGCGCGAGTTCGCGTGCCCAGAGGGAGCGGGCGTCGTCGGCGGGGCGGATTAAGACGCGCGCGCGGGTGGCGATGGGTCCGCCGTCCACGGTGTCGTTGAGCCAGTAGATGGAGCCGCCGGTAACGCGCTCACGCAGGCGGACCGCCCAGCGCACGGCGTCGCGCCCGCGGTGGAGCGGCAGCAGTGATGGGTGGTAGCCGATGGCTCCAAGGCGCGCGGCGAGACCCGCGGGGCGCGAAATGAAGTCATGGCTGTGGGCGGCGACGATGAGGTCGGTGCCGGGCGGCACGGCGTCGGCGCGGAGGGTGCCGGCGGGCCGGGCCGGAAGGCGCTGGTTTTCGCAGTAGATGCGCAGCTTGTCCGCAGGGTCCGCCGGGCAATACACGGCGGCGATTTCATGGCCGAGGTGCTGGCAAAGTTGGGCGGCGTCGCGGCCGAAGCGCTTCTGTCCGCAGAGGAGGATTTTCATGGGTTAGGGTCGGTGAATTTGAAGCCCTGGACGGCGCGGAAGTGGCCGCCTTAGCCGGCGGTGATCTGCGGGCCTTTCGAGGCCTTGGAGATGGACTTGAAGCTCTTTTGCTTATCGCCGCCAAACAGGACGGATGAGCACTGCGCCCAGCCCCGGCCGCGGCGGAGGGCGGCGCAGAGGCCAGGGTGTGAGGTGTGGAAGTAAACGGCGCGGGCGCGCGAGCCGTAACGTCCGCGGCCGCTAACGTAGTGGCGGCAGACTTCGTTGAGGAAGCGCAGGCCGATGCCGGCGCCCTGCCATTCCGGCAGGACGACCATACGGCAGGCGCGCATGGCGTTAATTTCCAGCCGTGGCGCGACTGCGAGGTGGCACACGGGCTGGCCCTCGACGAAGCCGACAAAGTATTCCGCGGCGACCATGCGCGGGAGTTTCAGATAGTGATGCTTTTCAAAGGCGGGCCACCAGGAGCCGTCCGTCTGGTGAATTTCGAGAGTGAAGGGGGGCCGCCGTCGAAGGCCCCGCCCGGAAAACTGCCCCGTCGCGGTATCAAAGATCCAGTCGGGTTCCAGCCAGTCGAGGATATCGTAATGGCAGGAGAGCAGTACGCAGCGCCCGGCGGTGCGGCGCCACGATTTGGCAAATGCCAGGGCGCCGAAGCGGGCGATCTGGCGGTCAATAACGGAGGTGAATTCTGGAGGGCGTTCCTGCCAGCACAATGGAAATGGAAAAGCGACGGGATCAGACACCAATCCCCGGGAAGAGATCGGCCTCGTAGCGCTCGTAGCCGCGCGCGCAGAGGCGCAGCATCTTGAGGCCGGCTTCCATTTCATCGTGGACCACATTGTCAGGAGCTAGCTGCCGCAGCATGGCCGCCTCGTGCGGAAACCGGGCGCGACACAGTGTTAG
>JANNVM010001124.1:0-9878 GCA_031414455.1 Verrucomicrobiota bacterium | reverse complement strand
GATCGAAGTCGAAGGTGCCGTGGGAGAGAAGCCGGATTCCGCAAACCCGATCGTGGCCAGTCCGCCGGCCGGAACGATCAGCGTCTGCGTGATGGGGAATTTCGTCCAATTGCCAGACGTGTCCGTCAGAAAGTAGCCGTTCAAGTCGAGAGGTACGGCACCGGGGTTGTAAAACTCGATGAACCCGCTGCCGGCCGCGGCCTGCTTGACTTCATTGATGAAGACTCCGGCGGGCGGGAGATTGGTGAGCCGGAGGTTGGCTCCGAAGATCATGTCCGAACTGGTGGCGTTCACCTGAAACGAGACCGCGGCGAGCACGTTGGTTCCCTCGACAAGAAGACCGGATGGGATGGAGCCGGTGACGGAGTTCGTGACGAGACCGGCGTCGGTCACGGTGGCCGTGGCGACGCTGCTGTTGTGCACGGGGACGGAGACGCCGTCCTTCGTGCCGATATAGTTGCCGTTCAGGAAAAATGTGGCCCCGTCATCAAGGATGGTGTCCATTTCGAACTGGCCACCGCTGGCACCACCATTCCAGTTGAAGGTGGTGCGGAAATAATAGGTGAGCAGGCCGGGGCTCCCGAATCCCGTCAGGAGGCCGGGGGCTGGAAGGACGGCGGTTTCAAATCCCAGGAGCGCCGGTCCGCTGCCCCACGGGGCTGAGGGAACGAAGGCGAGGGAATTCCAGTCCGCGGGCGGGGCCGTTAGTTCTTTGTAGAAGTTCCATGTCGCAGTCATGGGCACCACCTCTGTGTAAGTGGACGGCAGCGAGGCAGTGGGGTCGTTGATGGGATCTTCGGAAGGCACGATGTCCGCCGTTCCGGGGGAACCGCCCTGGGCGGGGCTGGTGCGCCAGTTGTGCCAGTCATCCACTGCGCGGTTCTCATTGATCATCACGAGGGCGTGGCCGGTGCCATCCGGCGCAGCCGGCCACTTGCGCCCGCTGTCGCCGTAGCTCAGTCCGGTCAGCAGTGCTCCGTTTTTGTCCCTGAGGTTGATCGTTTCACCGGCGTTGTCCAGCGCCCCGACCCATGGACCGTAGATTCGGATGCCATTCGGGATGCCAGGGTAATCAACGCGGGTTTCGGCCGGCGATTTGGCACTGACGAGGATCCGCTCCCGTTCGAGGAGAAAGTGGTCGTTAGGGCTCAGGGTAACGAAATCGGGCAGAGTCAGATTGGCCCCCCCCGTCAATTTCCATGCCGCCATATCAATGCGGTTGGTCGTCGTGTTGGTCACTTCGATCCATTCGGCTTTGATGCCGGTCGGATTATACATGACCTCGGAGAGGATGACATTGCTCGCGCAGGAAATGCCGGGAACAACCAGGAGGAGGGCACAAAGAAGCCGATGGGGAGATTTCATGGTATCAGGAGGGGAGGGGGGGCGGGGGGCGGAGGGGAAACGAATGCCGCCGCCGGATTCTGGGGGGCGGCTGGTATTTAACAGTCGAGTTTAGGGAATTGCCTGAGCGATGGCCATGAAAACCTGCATTCTCTTCGGAAATTTTTGGTTGTTCCCCGGCGGTTGGTCCATTTCTTACCTGTTATTGTCCGCCGCATTCCTCGCCAGGAAGAAAATCCTCCTCATCCATCGGCCCGTCTGCTATTTCTGCCGGTGTTATTCACTTACATGCCACTCTCCTCCCATCCAAAATCCTGCCTGCTGCCGGCCGTCGCCCCAGCTCTGCTCGCCGTCTGCCTGCTGCGGCCGGCCTTCGCTGCTCCGGACGTCGTTGCCGCGCCGCTGGCCGCTCCCTCCGCCGCCACGGCCACACTTTTTGAGACCCTGAATCCCAAAAAGACCGGCGTCTCGTTCACAAATCCGATCGACACCAGCCATCCGTGGAAATTCCTCTACGCCTCAGCCATGTCCACCGGCGGCGTGGCCATTGGAGACTTCGACGGCGACGGACGCCCTGACATCTTTCTCGCAAGCGGGCCGGGCAAGAACAAACTGTTCCGGCAAACCGGGCCGATGAAATTCGAAGACGTGACGGCGAAGGCGGGTGTGGACGGTGGAGACGCCTGGGGCACCGGTTGCGCGCTGGCGGATGTGAACGGCGACGGGCGGCTGGACGTGTTTGTCTGCAACTACCTGACAGCGAATCAACTCTTCCTCAACAACGGCGACGGCACGTTCAGCGACAAGGCGAAGGAATGCCATCTCGATATGGCGGACGCGAGCCACACGCCCACTTTCTGCGATTATGACGGAGATGGTCATTTGGATTTGTACATCCTCACCAACCGGTGGTACCGCCCCGGCGGCCTCGGGTTTCCGGACGAGCAGACCATTGAGGCCGGGCCGGGCGGCAAGCCGACGATCATGGCGAAGTGGGAGAAATACTACGACGCCGTCCAAACGAGCGATACCGGCTTCGACACCCGCGTCGTGGGGCGCCCGGACTACCTGATGCACAACAACGGCGACGGCACGTTTACCGACGTGACGAAGAAGGCCGGCATCACTCACCGCGGCCACGGGCTCTCGGCGACGTGGTTTGACTGGGACGGTGACCACCGCCCGGACCTGTGGATCGGGAATGATTTTGACGACGCCGACCACCTTTACCGCAACAAGGGCGACGGCACGTTCGCCGACGTGACGCTGCAATCCGTGACCTCCACCACATGGTTTTCGATGGGCGCTGACTTCGGCGATGTGGACGGCGATGCGTGGCCGGATTTTTTCATCGCGGACATGGCCGGCTCCAACCACTTCAAACAAAAGACCGCCATGGGAAACATGGGCGGCATGACATGGTTCATGGAGCAGGCAAATCCCGCCCAGCTCATGCGAAACTGCCTGTTCATCAATGCCCAAAACGGACGGTTTATGGAATCCGGCTTCCTCTCGGGATTGGCGCGAACGAACTGGACATGGGCCGTGCGCCTCGCCGATTTCGACAACGACGGACGCAATGACGTTTATGTCCAGTCGGGCATGGCCCGCAATTTCAATGAAAAGGACGACCCCTCGGTTCTGGAGAAGGATCCGTCAAAATCCCAGTGGGACCGTTATGAAAAACTGCCGCCGATGAAGGAGCCGTGCCTGTCGTTCCGCAATGATGGCGGGCTCACATTTGCCAACACTTCGAAAGAATGGGGCCTCGACTACCTCGGGATGAGCTACGGCTGCGCGCTCTCCGATCTCGACGGCGACGGTGATTTGGATATTGTTAGCGTCAGGCTTGATGAGCCTGCGGCCATCCTGCGAAACAACAGCCAGTCCGGACACCGGGTGGTTTTCCAGTTCCGCGGCGCAGGAGGCAACTCGCACGGACTGGGTACGCAGGTGAGAGTGACAACATCTGCCGGCGTTCAGGTGCGGGAGTTGACGCCCTCACGCGGTTATCTGGGTCAGGACGAGCCGGTGATGGTGTTCGGTCTCGGCGAAGCAACGACCATGGCAAAAGTCGAGATCACCTGGCGGGACGGCAAAGTCCAATCTCTGGAGAATCTCGCGGCGGACAAAAAGTATGTCATCACGGAAACGACGGATGCCGCGCCGATTCCCCCGGCCGCCGCCCCGGCCGCTCCTCTCTTCACGCGAGCCGCCGGCCTCGAAAAAGCGCTGCACCGGCAGATGAAATTCGATGATTTCGCCCGCGAGCCGCTTTTACCCAACCGAATGTCCCAGTGGGGGCCCGGTCAGGCATGGGCGGATGTGGATGGCGATGGTTATGATGACCTTTACCTCGGCCAGGGCCGCAGTGTGCCCCGCCGGATTTATCTGAATAAGGGCGGGCGGTTGACTCCGTCCCTGGATGCCCTGCCGGAGGGCGCGGCCATTGACGACATGGGGGCCGCATTCTTCGACGCTGACGGCGACGGTGATGCCGACTTGTTTGTGGTGAGCGGCGGCGTCTCCTGCAATCCCGGTGACGCCGGCCTCCAGGACCGCCTCTACTTCAACGACGGAAAGGGGCACTTCTCCTCCGCTCCCGCCGGCGCGCTTCCCGCGGAGACCGACAGCGGCGGCCCGGTCGCGGTGGCGGATTTTGACCGCGACGGCGATTTGGATCTCTTCGTCGGTGGACGCTGCATTCCCGGCTCCTATCCGATGCCCGCCCGCAGTCATCTCCTGCGCAATGACGGAGGCCGTTTCTCCGAAGTCACCGCCGAACTCGCTCCTTCCCTCGCTTCGCCGGGAATGGTGACCGGTGCCGTGTGGTCGGACCTCGATAACGACGGCTGGCTCGACCTCGCGTTGAGCGTGGAGTGGGGACCGGTCATGGTGTTCCACAATGACAAAGGAAAACTGAGTGCCATCGAAGACAAGGAACTCGCCGCGCACGGCGGCTGGTGGAACGGTCTGGCCGCAGCCGACCTCGACGGCGATGGTGCCATGGATCTCGTGGCCACCAATTTCGGCCTCAACACCAAATACCACGCCACCGACAAACACCCGGTCATGATTTACTTCGGTGACATGGACGACAGCGGGAAGCGTCAAATCGTAGAGGCGGAATGGGAAGGCGACACGCTATTCCCTGTCCGCGGCAAGAGCTGCTCCTCGCAGGCCATGCCATTCATCAAGGATAAGTTTTCCACTTTTAAGTCCTTCGCCAATGCTTCCCTGCCCGCCATCTACAGCCCGGAGAAACTGGACAAAGCCGACAAGTTCTCGGTCACGAACCTGGCGTCCGGGATCTTTTGGAATGACGGACACGGACACTTCGTGTTCGAAGCCCTGCCATGGCAGGTTCAGACCGCCCCGGCGTTTGGCATCGCGATCTCCGATGCCAATCTCGATGGACTTCCGGACGTGGTCATCGGTCAGAATTTCTCTTACGCTCAGGTCGAGACCGGTCGCATGTCGGGCGGTCTCAGCGTATTCCTGCAGAATGAGGGGCACCGGAAACTGCGCCCGTTGCTGCCCGCGGAAAGTGGGCTGTCCCTGGCCGGCGATGTCCGGAGCCTCGCCGCCGTGGACCTCGACGCCGACGGTCACGCCGATTTGTCCGTGGGGTTCAATAACGCTCCCGTCATGGGCCTCAAACAAAGCCTTTCGGCGGGAGCAGGCACACCTTTGGTCATCTCTCTCAAAGGCAAGGGGGCCAACCCGAAAGCTATCGGTGCCCGCGTCACGGTTAAAGCCGACGGACTCCCGCCGCAGACCGCGGAAGTCCAGGCCGGCGGCGGCTACCTCACCCAGGGATCCGCCTCCCTGTTCTTCGGCCTCGGAAAAAACACGGAAGCCGCTTCTATCACCGTTCGCTGGCCCGATGGCGGGATTTCCAATTATCCCCGTCCCGGCGTTCATCCCTCGGTGCTGCTCGTTCAGCCGTGATCGGGTCCGCTTGAGTGAATAGGATATCCGCCAATGGCAGTTCGCTTTTACATATTTTTCTACATATTTTTCTTGCAAGTCGTCCCTCATTTTCAGAAAAGCACGGCCACTCAATCGTAAATAAATATCGCCAGTGAATGCCGGAATACTTCGTTTCTGGAATTTCCAGTATTTTAATAACTGTCAATAAACCCCATACTCAAGCATGAAACTTCAATTCAAAACCCACCGCTGGTTCGACCGATGTGGACGAACGGCTTTCGCAGCCCTAGCGCTGCTCTGCTCAGGCGGCCTCTCACAGGCCGCTCTCACCGTGAAGTACACCTTCGATGATATCGCCGGCACTACGGTGCCGAATACCGCTCCTGGGGCCACCATCAATGGCGCGCTCGTTACCGGAGCCGGCGTGGCCCCGATTGTCGAAGATGGCGGCAACGTCGTCGTCGGAGGAATCACCTACCCGCTGGGCAACGTCGTCCGCTTCGCACCTCCCGGTGATGGGAATGGCGACGCCGATACTCCCTTCATCCAGACCAACGGATCCATCAGCCTGTGGGGCATGGCGAGCAACGTGCCTTACACCGCGATGGCGTGGGTGAAATTTAACAACCAGAACGGCGACAACATGGTCTTCGGCGACCTGGCTGGCAACCGCCTGCACCACGGTGCCCGTGGCGCCAACTACCACAGCGGCAACTGGGGGGATGACGTGACGGGCGGCACTACCGAGCCGGGTGTGTGGCACCACGTGGCGTGGGTGAACCAAGCCGACAACAACAATGCGATCTACGTCGATGGAGTGCTGACCGTCGGCCCTGGCTCCAATGGAACCGGCGGAATCGAATACGGCGACAACGTGGTCATCGGCACTTCCGGCAATGGCGGCAGCCTCAACGGCTCCGTGGACGACGTGAAGATCTTCAATACCCTCCTGACCGCGGCCGAAATTCAGACGGAGATGACCAGCACGCTGTTCATCCCGTCCTCCGATATCACGGTGTTGAGCGGTGCCGGGTCAACCGTCGGCAACGACTTTAAGGCCACGATCGTCCTGAAAGACGGCGTCGGCGGCGGGCACCAGGTGGTGTTGCCGATTACCAACGTCACTTTTGACGGCGCGAACGCAGCATCCTTCAGTGCGACCAAGGCGGGCGACACGACGACGGTGGTCGCGCAGCTCGCCGGGCCCTACATTCCGGGGCAGAATGTCTATTCTGTCCACGTGCTCGGCACGGACGCCGGCGCGACCGCTTATGATCTTGCCAGGAACGTGACCGGCCCGATCCTGCCGCCCGTGGCTTCGATCCCGGGTCCGTTCAGTGCCACCGCTGTTCTGCCGTGGGGTGTGCGCGAATACTCGACGACGGCCGCCAGTGGCGCGCAAGCCGTCGGGATAATTCTCGGCGCGATTCCTTCTGCCTTCACGGACCACGAAACCGCGGTCATCAACTTCGTTGATCCGGACGCCCCTGGAGACGGTGGCGACTTCAATAACAACGTTCCCTTCCCGGCTAACGCTGCCGGTGTGGACGAGAACCACGTCATTGTCGGAAAGGCCCGGTTCACTCTGCCGGGCCCCGGAAGCTACTCCTTAAACCTCCGCACCGATGACGGCTGCGCCGTGAAGATCAACGGTGCCACCTGCACCGCGGCCTTTGGCGTCACCCTTGATCCCTCCGACTCCTCCATGATCCTCAACACGGCGGTCACCAGTGCCCGGGCGACCTATACGTTCCCCGCAGCCGGCACCTATGAGATGGCCGTCATGAGCTACGACAGCGCCGCCGGCGGCTCTGCGGAAATCAGTTGGGCCGCAGGGGCCGTGACCTCCGGTGACGAGCGCCAGCTCCCGTGGTCACTGCTCGGAAATACCGCTCACCCCAGCGTGCCTCCCACCACCTCCCCATGGCCCACCTACTTGCCCGGCCTCGCCGGCGTCAATGGCATGTGGGGCATCCGCACCTACTCGACCGAAAGCTACGAGAACTGCGAGTCTCTCGCCGCCACGATGGCGTTTCTCTCCAAGCCGGAAGTGATCTGCTGGGCCGAAAACGCCCCCGGCGTTTTCATCTCCCCGCCAAGCTGGTACATTGATTCCTACAACGCTCTCGCAGAGGACACCCTGACCACTCCGGATTTCTCGATTCCCGCGACTGCGGGCACGGCGACACTGACCCTGAATCACCGTTTCAACTTTGAGGATGGCTTTTGGGACGGCGGTGTCATCCAGTATGCAATCAACGGAGGACCTTTCGTCACGCTGACGAGTGCCGCCTTCACCCAGAACCCGTACACCGGCACCTGCGTTGGTACTGGATCGTTGTTGAACCAACTAGCCTTCGTCAACAGCTCCGGCGGTGCTATTATCACTTCAGTGGCCACCATCCCAGGTGTGGTTTCCGGGGATGGACTCCAGATCCGGCTCTTTTCGACATACGATGAATGCTGCGGACCCACGAAAAGCTGGGAGATCAGCAGTATCAACGTGACATGGGGAGCGGCCACCGTTTACTCCACCGATTTTGCGTCCGGTGACGGGGGCCTCGTCTCCACCTCCACGACCGGTACGAGCGTTTGGACTTTCGCCCCCAGCACGGCGACCGTCCGCACCGGAGTGGTGGACACGCTGGCCGCGGAACTCAACTTCAAAGACCCGACCACCAACGGTGGTGAAGTCGGGGTGGTGTTGAACTCCAAGCCGTTCCCGGCCGATACCGCCGGGGATGATAACCATATTGTCACCGTCGCACACTGCCGCATCACGATCGGCACCTCCGCGGAATACACGTTCAACAATCAGGGCGATGATGGCTTCTTCCTCCGAGTCAGAGCGGTCAGCGGTGCGAACCCGGTCTTCCGTCGCGTCAGCGGCGGTGGAGCCCGGACCATGTCCGCGCCGAACGAGATGTACTTCCCCACCGGCACCGGCAACACCGACACCCGCGGCATCATCTCTCTCGCAGCCGGTCAGTACGACCTCGACTACGTCACGTGGGAAGGCGGCGGCGGCTTCTTCTACCAGCTCACCGTGGCTCAGGGCGCCTTCATCGATAACGCCGGCGTCAACGGTACCAACGACTGGGTGCCCGTCGGCCACGTGGCCAACAACCTCGTCCTGACTCAGCCCACGATGGAAAGCCCATGGGAAGTCACGAGTTCGCTGCCTGGCGCCCTTGGCGGCTCCCAGAGACTGGACGCCGTGCCTGCTGCCATCGCCGGACAGCCGACGTTCCAATGGTCCGTGGTCAATTTCACCGATCCGCAAACCAATGGTGCCGGCCCCGGACGGTTTGGCGCAGACAGCCCCTGGCAGAATGACACCGGGGGAGACGACAACAACTACGCCATCCACGCGACCGGCTACCTCCACATTGAGACCACCGGGCTTTACCAACTCGGCTTCGACGGCGACGACGGCAGTGACCTTATTATCTCAGGGGCTGGTGCCGGATTCATCAACATCGTGGAAAATGCCACCGGAGCGGGAGTCATTGAGAACTATAACGCCGAGACCCGGAACCGGCTCAAGACCGACGTTCCCACGGGCCAGAGCCGCACGTCCGCCACCATTCAACTTGTCGGCCCGGGCGATTACCCCATTGAGGTCAATATGTATGAAATCGGCGGTGGGTCATGGTTCGAAGTCTTCGGCGGAACCCAGGGCCCGGGTGGCGTGTCCATCACGCCAGCCAAGGCCAACGCCGCCCTGGTCCTCCTCAAAAGTGATCCGTCCTACCCCGCCGGTATTCCGACCGTCGCGCCGGACACCATCAGCAGCCCTGCTCTCAGCGCTCAGCCAACGACCGACCTCAGCCTCGCTCTGGTGAGCTTCAGCGCCGGGGCGGGCAACGCCTACTCAATCGGCTTCCCGTCCACCCCGGGACTGCCCTACTCGGTGCAATACAGCACCGACCTCGTGGCATGGCATAATTCCGGAGTCGTTTACGGTGGCCCTGGTGCCAGCACGACGTACAACGGACTGCTCACCGGTCTGATTCCGCCACTGCCGACCGATGCCCGCCGCGTTTACTGGCGCGTTTGCGGACGCTACTGACATTAGATCCCGGTTTTTCCTGAAGCCGGGGAACATCAGTCATAATCGCAGCGCCCCGCCTGTCCTCAGGCGGGGCGCTTTTTTTTGCTTCATGGTCTGGAGTAACTCTCATTACTGAAACGATCCCGTTTCCGTCCCAGGTTTCACACGCGGGCCCGCTCGGGTAAACAGGACAATGAAATCCACCGATTGCGCAGATTTCCGCGGATGATCAGACGGTTGGCGTTGTGGCTGCGGTCACTCGTTCGAGGAATCCCGCGCCAGCCCTAACTTTTTGAAAACCTGCGCCCGTCTGCGTAATCCGGTGCGCCAGGCACAAATCCAACAAAGCTAACTGAATGAAAGGAGTCAGTCATGAAAACAGGTTGAAATCATGCAGCCGAACCGGCGGCGGGCGGGAGCAATTCTGCGTGTCGAAGCCCGGGGAGGTGAACCGTCGAGCCGCAGCGCAAGCGAATCCCATTGAGCCTCGAAACGTTATCATGAGAGTGGCCAGGGTATCGGATAATCTGAAGCCAGCATCCGTGCC
>JANNVM010001123.1:0-2185 GCA_031414455.1 Verrucomicrobiota bacterium | reverse complement strand
GCCGGGTTCCATCTCCGGCGGCGGCCTTCTCTCCGTGAAAAGCGGTGATGCTCACCGCAGTCCAAAGCCTTCGGCGATCACGAAACGGCAGCGAACCATGAACGCCGCAGGCTTTGGACTGCTGCAAGGATTGCAGCTCTTCGCGGGGCGCATCCCGCAGCGAACATTGCTCCCCGCTCCCCAAATTTTCCCGCCGAAAGCCGACTCCAATCACTGATCTTCATGAACCGCCTCACTCTTTCCCTCCTCGCTGCCGCCGCCCTCGCCGGAGGAGCGTATTATTTCGGCACTCGCCAGTCTCCCCCTGCTCCGGCAACATCCGCCGCCGCCGTCCCCGCGCCGCGCCCCACCCTTTCCGCGGTCCTCGCCGAGACCGATCCCATCCAGCACCGCCGCCTTTTTATGAACTGGCTCGACGCCCTCCCGGCAGATGAAGCCAGCGCTTCCGCACAACAACTCTGGGCCATGCCCGGCGACGTGAGTGAAGTCACCGAACGCAAAAAGCTCTTCTGTTATGCCTGGGGCCAGCGCGATGGAGCCGCCGCCATCGAGTTCGCCCGCACGCAGCCCGGCACCGGCAAAGTCGCCGCGTTAGGCGCGGCGCTCGCCGGCTGGGCCAGTCGCGACCCCGAAGCCGCCAAAGCGTGGATCGCCGCCCGACTCGAACCCGGCGAGCAACTCATGTATGCGTGGGCGCTGGTCGAAGGCTGGGCGCGCAAAGACCCCGCCGCCGCCACCGCTTACGCGCTCAGCATGAAGGAACTCCCTAACGCCGGACGATTCATCCAAACCATCGCCCTCGAACAAGTCCGCCGCGATGCTCCCAACGCCAGCACATGGGCGCTCTCGCTGCCCGAAGGCTCGCTCCGCAATGCCGCCGTGCAGGAGATCGCCACCCACTGGAGCCGCAGTTCCCCGCACGCCGCCGCCGACTGGGCCCGCACTCTGCCAGGCACCAGCCTGACTATCCCGGCGCTCAAGAATATTACCACGGAATGGGCCCGCCAGGACGCCGCCGCCGCCGGCCTCTGGCTCAATCAACTCCCGCCCTCCACCCTCCGTGACCAGGCCGTCGCCTCCTACTGCAAGGTCCTCGCCGTGCAGAACCTCGACGCCATCAGCCAGTGGGCGCAAACGATCACCGACACCAGCCTGCGCGAGCAAAGCCTCGTCCGCATCGCCGAAGAATGGATGGGCCGAAATCCTGATGCGACCCTCGCATGGCTCCCGAAGAGCGGCCTCTCCGCCGGTGCCGTGGAAAAACTCAGACAGGACGCCCGATAGACACACCCGCGGGTGGGGCGAACCTCCGTGTGATTCGGCTTTCCGTGGCGGGATCCAATCCGTGGCACCTCCGCCGTTCCGGTTCCCGGACCCGGCTGTCGCGCCTGGGTTCAAGGGTCTCTCAAATATATTTTCACTTTGCCGGCATTATTCGTCCGGAAATTCCCTTCCACTCAGTTGGAGGGCTCTCATTGCTTCGCAGGAGCACCACGGGCCACCTGTGATCACAGAACCACTGACGCAAACAGTGCCGGTCATCGCATCGCCGTTCTGATCATGGCGGCACTCGCAACTTTGCGTTCGTATTCACCCGGAACGGCGGCGGCACCCATCGGAATGTCGAACGGCCTTCTTCTAATTCCCAGGTAACTTTTCCCCGAACATCTACCTCAACCGGCTCGACTGGCAGATGAGCCGGGAAGGCTATCAAATGGTGCGATATGCAGACGTCATGGTCATCCTGTGTCCCGATGCGGAAAGCGCCGCGGCGCTCGCGCAATCACCGGCGGATGTTGTCACTGCCGCGCGGGAGCAGGTGGGAAAGACGGTGACGTATGATCCGGCCTGCGTTTCGCTGAAGTATCCCGGCGGCGACGTGCCGGAGGATCGCGGGGTGTGCACGGATGTGGTGATTCGCGCGCTGCGGAAGGCGCTGAGTGTGGGCCTGCAAAAGACGGCGCATGAGGACATGGCGGCCAACTTTTCCGCCTATCCGAAGAAGTGGGGTCTGAAGACGACGGACAAAAGCATCGACCGCCGTCGCGTCCCGAACCTGCAGACGTATCTGAAACGAAAAGGATTCTCGCTGCCGGCCACACAGAAGGCGGAGGATTATCAGCCGGGCGATCTCGTGACCTGCACGGTGCCGCCGAACCTGCCCCACATCATGATCGTGAGCGAC
>JANNVM010001122.1:0-17628 GCA_031414455.1 Verrucomicrobiota bacterium | reverse complement strand
CATTCGCCTATACCTGCACGAATTACCAGGATTGAAAGGACGCGCTATTGAAAACGTTCGCTAACATTTGGCTTGAGTTTACTCTTATCGATTGGCACATTGTTAATCGTATGATAATTCCGACTAACATTTAGCGTTGCGAGCTGGCTCGCTAAGGCTCGCAACACTCAAAGCAGGTTGGACAATCCCGTTCGGACTTGCCTGACAGCACCGGCACGGAACTGGGCGGCGGATGCGGACGCGGAGGTTGGGGCTGTTCGTTGCGCACCGGCGCAGTTGCCGTCCCCGCATTGCGCCGAAAATGGCTTTGGGAGTGCGTCTGGCTCACTTGGTAGCCGTCAGGCTTTTGAGCAAGCGCGCCTCGTTGAACATCACCTGCGCCCAACCGCGAATTGTTCAACCACGTTTAGCATTGCGGCTTCCCGTTACCACCCCGTTCCACTTGGAAATTGAAACGCCGGACCATTCAAAGCTCCTCATTACTAAGAAACGTCTTTTGTGGTGAAAGCCGTTGAAAGAGCCGGTGGCCGGACCGGATGGCGGAAATGTGGGGGCAGCAGCGCAACGCTGCGTTGTGGCCTGCGATGCCCGTGATAGCGCTCGCCGGCCCAGCGGGTTGCCACCCGCCGGCTTTGCATCAGGCACGGCGGCTTGCATTTTCACAAACTCTTGGTCCTCCGCCGGGCGCTTGGAAAGCTCCGGCGTGAATGGCTTCCCGCCCGCCTCGTTGAGGGTCACAGCCGTCTCCGCAGCCGAAATAAAGTCCGCCTCCATCTTCCGCCCGTCAAAGGAAGTTCAGGTCCGCGCCGCGGAGGCAGCGTGAAGAGCAACAGAACGGCGAACGGGCACCGCCTTTGCCGGTGCGGTTTGCGGAAAGACTTCATGGCGAGTTCTGTCGTGTATGGGGATTGAGGGGTATCGACGCGAATCCCCGTGTGCTTCCGCGGATGGAGCCCTGTAGAGCACCGTCCAGACCCGCAAAGTGATGGAAATTCGCGTTGACGGTGACCTATGACATCAGCACCTGAAGCCTCAGTGGGGGACCGTTCCTCCGCCCCACTATGTCCGTCACGCACTCTCAGCTTCAGCATTACGGCAATCCGGCTTCAGGCGCTGGAGGAACTATTCTCTCTGTGGTTTTATATCCTTTGCGGCTTCTGGCGTGGATGGCGGGCATTGCGGGATTTGCCGTGGCCGGGGGATTGCTGACACTGAGCGTGCGGCTGCTGGGGTGGGTGTCGCCGGGGCGGGGTGGGGATCTGCGGATGAGGCGGTTCATTGGGTTTTGTTTTCGCATGGTGCTTTGCTGGGGGCAGTGGACGGGCGTATTCCGGCTGGATTTGTCTGAACTCGAGAAATTGCGCACAAAGCGCGGACTGCTGCTGGCTCCGAATCACCCGATGCTCATTGATGCCGTGCTGGTACTGGGCGTGCTGCCGGAGACGACGTGCATCATGAAAGCCGCCATCTGGGACAGTCCGTGCCTCGGCGGCGGCGCGCGCCTGGCCGGGTACATTCGGAATGACTCGGCGTCCGGCATGGTCAAACAGGCCGTGGCGGACTTGCAGCAGGGACGCAACATTCTCATCTTTCCCGAGGGCACGCGCACGCTGCCGGGCCGCATGCTCAATGAGTTCAAAAGCGGGTTTGCTCTCATCGCGAAGAAATCAGGCTGTCCCGTGCAGTTGCTTTGCATCGAGTGCAGTGCGCCGTATCTGGGTAAGAAGTGGCCGCTTTACCGCCCGCCGCCCTTTCCGCTGCGGGTGCGCGTGCGCCTTGGGCCGTGCATCAAGGTGGAACCGCAGGAAACTACCCATGAGGCCGTGAGCCGGCTGGAGTCGCTCCTTGCGCGCGAATTGAATACTGACCACTGAACACCGATGGAGAGCATTTTGATAACAGGCGGGAATGGTGCGATCGGGCTGGCGTGTGCGCGTCTTGTTCTGGAACGCTGGCCGGAGGCGCGGGTGTATCTGGGCTGCCGGGAAACCAAAGCGGAGGCGGAGGCCCTCGCGGCGGAATGTCCGGCCCGCGTGCGTCTGGTGGGCCTGGAAGTGACGCGGGAGGAGGACTGGACGCGCGCTGTGGACGCGGTGCTGGAGGAATGCGGGCGCGTGGATGTGCTGGTGAACAACGCCGGACGGCATAGCGACTCCCTCCTTGCCACGATGCCGCTGGATGACTGGCACGAAGTGCTCGCTACGCACCTCACCGGCACCTTTCTCGGCTGCCGGGCCGTCGTCCGTCCCATGATGGCGCAGCGCTATGGGCGCATCGTCAACATGGCCTCGCTCAGCGCGCTGCTGGCCCCTGCCGGGCAAACGAACTACGCCGCCGCCAAGGCCGGCGTGGTCGCGCTCACACAGTCGCTGGCGAAAGAGGTGGCGCGCAGCGGCATCACCGTGAACGCCGTTTGCCCCGGCTTTGTGGAGAACGCAGCGCTCGCAGCGGAAGCCGCCACGCTCGCCCGCACCGTGCCGGCGCGCCGGCTTGGCAGGCCGGAGGAAGTAGCCGCTGCTGTTCTCTACCTCGCGGGCAGGGACGCCGGCTACACGAATGGCGCCGTGCTCAAAGTGGATGGAGGCATGCTTTGAGACTTTTGCGCACCGGGGAAGAACCCATTGCCAAGGCATGGACGCAAACTTAGTCATCACGCCGCCTTTCTCTTCTCTATGGATTCCGAACTTAAGTCCCAACTCAAAGAAATGATGGTAACTGAGCTGATGTTGCAGGTGCCGGCAGCCGGGATCGGTGATGATACGGCCATCTTCGGCCCCGATGGTCTTGGGCTGGACTCCGTGGATGCCCTGCAGCTTGTCGTGGCGCTCGAAAAGCTCCACGGGCTCAAAGTGAAAGAGGGCGCGGAGGCCCGGGAGACGCTGCGCAGTGTGAACACTATCGTGGAAGCGATTAAGGCGCTGAAATGAAGCCGCAGAGAGTGTGGCTGCTGCGCGGCCTCCTCAGCGCAGCGCTGCTGGCATGGCTGCTGACACGGCTGGACTGGCGGACGTTTCCGCCGCTGCTGCGGACCGCGCATCCCGGCTGGGCGCTGGCCGCGCTGGGCTGCGGCGGCCTGAGTATGGCCGGGCTGGCGTGGCGCTGGAGCCTGTGTTTGCGCGCGTTCCGCATTCACCTGCCGGCGCGGGCGCTGCTGCGCATTACCCTGGCATCGAGTGCGGCGGGATTTTTTTCGATAGGACATCTCGGCATGGATGCCGCCCGCGTGCTCATGGCGGACCGGCTGGCACCGGGCCGGCGCGCGGCGCTGGTGGCGTCAGTAAGCCTGGACCACGCGAGCGCGCTGCCCGTGAT
This sequence comes from Verrucomicrobiota bacterium, assembly GCA_031414455.1. Classification (GTDB taxonomy): domain Bacteria; phylum Verrucomicrobiota; class Verrucomicrobiia; order Verrucomicrobiales; family V1-33; genus V1-33. The sequence goes on along the minus strand of JANNVM010001122.1, from coordinate 14,316 downwards.
GGTGCTGCTCTTTGCGGTGGCGGCCCTCCAGCACGGGCTGGTGCCGGAAGTGAACGGCACCGGTGTCTTTATCTTTGCGGCCATTGTGGCGGTGTCGTTCATGGCCGGGCGGCTCGTGCGCTGGAAATGGAAGGCGCTCCATGATCGCATCCTGCGCGTGCTGCGTACGCCGGCACTGTGGCGCGGTGCGGTGCGCGCGGCGGCGGTTTCCCTGCCGGTGTGGGCGGCTTATGGCGGGGTGTTTTACTGTGCGGCGCGCGCGGTGGGCGTGGAGGTGCCGGTGCCGGCGTTCATGGGCGTCACCGCCATTGCTGATGCCGTGGCCGCGCTGCCCATTTCCATCGCCGGTCTGGGCGTGCGGGAGGAAGCGTTCCGATTTCTCCTGCAACGGTGGCACGCTGTCCTGCCCGAGGCCGCCGTGGCGCTCTCACTCATGGGATTTGCCGTGCTGCTGTGCTGGGGGCTTGCCGGCTGCGTCTTTTGGCTCAAACAACCCAAACCTCCCGCGTCACCATGAGTCCGGCATCCACCATCGTCATCATCGGGGCAGGCCCTGCCGCCTGCACGCTGGCGGCGCTGCTCGCACGGCGCGGCCTGAAACCGCTGGTGCTCGACGACGGTCAGCGACCGGAGATGATCGTGGGCGAAAGCCTTGTCCCCGCCGTGGTGCCGCTGCTGCGAAAGCTGGAGATGGAGGAGCGCGTGGCCGCCATCAGCCAGCACAAGCCCGGCGTCTCCTTTCTGCACAGCGCGGCTCCGCCTATCCATTTCAATTTCGCGCCCATCGCGCGCTATTTGCCGGCGTATGCCTATAATGTAGAGCGCCACAGTTTCGATGCCCTGCTCAAGACGCGGGCCATTGAGCTGGGCGCGGTCTTTCTCCCGGTGAGGGGGAATGTGGTGCTCGCCGCCCCCGGCAGCGGACGCGAACTGGAACTCGATGCCTCCACCCTGGCCGCCTGCCCGCCGCTCGCCGGACGCCAGCCGGACCTGCTCATTGACGCCACGGGCCGGCAGCGGCTCCTTTCCAAAGTGCTCGACATCCCGGCGGAGCACGGACCCCGCGAAGACCTCGCGTGCTTCGCGCACTACGAAGATTTTGTAATGCCCGAGCCGCCCGGCCAGGTGCTCATTAGCCGTCTGGAGCGCGGCTGGAGCTGGTGCATCCCCCTGGCCGGCGGGCGCATGTCGTTCGGCATCGTGACTCATCACACTCACGCCAAAGAACTCGGCGAGACGCCGGAGGCCCGGCTGGAAACGGTGCTGCGCGAATCCACGGAACATCGCCAAGCCGCCGCCCGTGCGCGCCGCGTTTCGCCCGTGGCCGTGTACCGCAACTACCAGCGCATCGGCCAGCGCGCACACGGCCCCGGCTGGGCTGCCGTAGGCGACGCCTTCGGATTCGTGGACCCCATGCTCTCCAGCGGACTCTTCCTCGCCATGGAGGCCGCGGAAAAACTGGACACCGCGCTCGCCGCCGGCACCGCGCGGGCCATGACGCGCTACGAATCCACCATGCGAAAGTGGTACCGCACCTGGGCCGACCTCATCGAATATTTCTACGATGGCCGCATGTATTCCCTCTACCTCGCCGGCCACCTCATGCGCCAGCGCCGCAACAACTGCGTGCAGCGCACCGTGGACCGCCTCTTGAATAAACACATCGCCTGCATGGCCTCCGGCGCCCTCACCCGCGCCCGCTTCAGCCGCACCCTGCTCAAATTCGCCGCCAAATTTCTCACCACCCGCAGCGTCCCCGCAAAACGACTGGCCATCAGGTGAACGGGCGCCGCAGGTGCAGCAGGCCGGATTGCGCGGAGGTGCCGTGGGTGGTGATGACGGCTTGCTCTGCGGTCCCCGCGGCGAGGGCGCGGGCGGCGAGTGCGGTTTGCCAGGCGAGGGCGGCGCCCATGCCGTGGCCGGTGTGGAGGAGCGGGGAAAGGCGGGGGCCGGTCCAGTCGGCCCATGCCTCCCGGGTCACGCGGTCGTGGCGGGAATGGCCGGTGAGATCGTCCACGAGGAGCGCGCGGCCTTCATCACTGCGGTGCGTTTCGCGCAGGGCGCGGGCGGTATCGCGGCGGGCGGCGGGGGTTAGGGTGCTCTGCGGGGCGATGGCTTCCAGGGCCGTGCCGCACGTGCCATTCTCCAGCAGGATGGCGCCGGCTCCTTCGGCCAGCGGCAGGCCGCGCAGGAGCCAGTGCATGCCTTCGGCGGTGAGCCAGTCGGCTTCCTCCGCGCCCATGACGAGGCAGGCGTCCACGAGCGAATCTTCGAGCCACAGCGCGGCCATGTCCGCGGCGGCGAGGAATTGAGCGGGATCGCCCACCAGCGTGCAGACGGGACCGGAGACATTCAAAAACGCGGCGAGGTGACTGGCCGGGGCGTTGAAGACGGTTTCCGGGAAGATGATAGGGCTGGCGGTGGGCGGATCGCGCAGCACTTCGCCGTAGAATCTGCCGCTGTAACCCACGCAGCCATTCACCACGGACATGACGATGCCGAGCCGCAGCGCGCCGGCCTGCACGGCGGCGGTGCGTTCGGCTCCCAGGGCTTCCACCGCGGCGGAGGCGGCGAAGTGTGAGAGCGGACTGACACGGCGGAAGCGCGGGTGCCGCGCCCACGGCGAGGCGGCTTCGCGGGCGGGGACTCTCCTCAGCTTGTCTCCGCGCTCCGGCGGCGGCTGACGCAGCAATTCCGCCAGTGCCTCCACGCCCCAGCCTGCCGGACTAACAGCACCGGTGCCGCTGATGATGAGGGAGGTACTCATGAGCAAAAGACGAGGGTGGCATTGGAGCCGCCGAATCCGAAGGAGTTGGTGAGGGCCACGGAAACGGGCGCGGCGCGCGGCGCGGTGATGAGATCGAAACAGACGGCGGCATCCGGCGTGCGCAGGCTGGCGTTGGGGGGCAGAAAACTCTCGCGCATGGCCATGAGGCACACGGCTGCTTCCACCGCGCCGGCTCCGCCGAGGAGGTGACCGATGCTGCCCTTGGTGCTGCTGACAGGCAGCGTGCGCGCGGCGGCTCCGGCCCATGCGGCGATGGCGGCGGCTTCTGAGGGATCGTTGAGCTGCGTGCCGGTGCCGTGGGAATTGAGATAGCCTACCTGCGCAGGCGATACGCCCGCGGCGGCGCACGCCATTTCCATGCTCTTCACCGCGGCGATTCCTGCGGGGTGAGGTTGTGTTAGGTGGTGGATATCCATGCTCATGCCGTAGCCGGCGAGGGAGGCCATCACCGCAGCGCCGCGAGCCTCCGCAGAGGCGCGGGTTTCCAGCACCATGAGGGCCGCGCCTTCGCCGAGGGCCAGTCCGTCGCGTTCGGCATCGAAGGGCCGCGGCAGCGTGCTGCTGAGCGCGCGCAGAGAATCGAAGCCGGCAAAGACGAGCTGGCACAGGGCATCGAAGCCGCCAGCCAGCACGCGCTCCGCCCGGCCGGCGCGCACGAGTTGTGCGGCGTGCCCGAGGGCATTGGCGCCGGATGCGCAGGCATTGGAGAGCACGGTGACCGGACCGTGCAGCGCAAAGGCCCGGGCAAGCGCGGCCATTTGATTGGCTACGAGATAACAGGAGGCGCGCTCGGCCTGGCGGCGGCGGGAAATTTTGTCAATGGCGCTGCGGTAGAAGGCTTCGCCGCAAGCCATCGCGCCCGCGGAGGTGGCCATCACCAGCGGCATCGCGGCGGTGTCAGGCCCGGGCTGGAGCTGCGCATGGCTGAGGGCTTCTGCGCCGGCGTGCAGAAGCATGGCGGCCCCGCGGTCGAGCCGGCGCGTTTCTTTGGCGGTGAGCCGGTTCTCCGGCAGATCCGCGGGCAGCACGGCCTCGCCGGCGCGATGCACGGACTGAGCGGAGGTATCGAACAGGGTCACATCCCGCAGGGCCACGCGCCCGGTGCGAAAGCCGTCGGCATTTTCCCGCCACCCGGTGCCGAGCGCGGTGACGATGCCCACGCCGGTGACGACAACTTCCCGCGGAGGCGGCACGCGACCGGAGGCAGTGGCGGGCGTGGCGGGAGAAGGCATGGAGGAAGCGGAAAATGAATTGTCGGAGGAAATCCCCGGGCCATAGACACCATGATGTATCAAGACCGCAAGGAGTGCTTTGAAAGATGGAACGCCGTGGTGGCCGCGCAGGGGGACCGCACGGCGGTGACAGATGCGGCGACGGGCGAAGCGTGGAGCTTTTCGCAACTGGCGGCGCTGGGCCGGGACGCGCCGGACGTGCCCCCGGTGCTGCTCACAGGCGCGACGGGCTTGGCGTTTCTCATTGATGTGTTGCGGGCGTGGCGCTGCGGCAGTGTGCTGGTGCCGGACGATGCCGGCGGGCTGGCGGTGCCGTCCCCGGCGGTGCTGCCGGAGCAGACGTGTCATTTGAAGGTGACTTCCGGCTCCACGGGCACGCGGCGCATGGTGGCGTTCACCGCAGAGCAGCTGGCGGCGGATGTCCGGCAGATCGTGAGGACGATGGGGCTGCACGCAGAGCAGCCCAACCTCGGCGTCATCTCCATGGCGCACTCGTATGGATTTTCCAGTCTCGTGCTGCCGCTGCTGTGGCACGGCATTCCGTTGCGGCTGGCGGGCAGTCCGCTGCCGCAGGCGATCCGCGCTGCCCTAACCGGAACGCCGCCGGTGACACTTCCGGCGGTGCCGGCCATGTGGCGCGCGTGGCATCAGGCCGGCGTGGATTTCAGCGGCGTGCGCACTGCCATCTCCGCAGGGGCGCCGCTGCCGTTGAGCCTGGAGCAAGAAGTCCACACGCACTGCGGGCTGAAGATTCACAACTTCTACGGCTGCAGCGAATGCGGCGGCATCGCCTACGATGCGACTACCGCGCCGCGCACCGCCGCCGGCGCGGCCGGCACCGCGATGGACGGCGTGCGGCTCTCTCAGCGCGGGGAGCGTCTGGTTGTTCACTCCGCCGCCGCGGGCCTCGGCTGTGTGGGGGAGGAGCCGTGGGAGCCGGGCACGTTTGAAACAGGCGACCTCGCGCACATGGACGCCGCGGGCCAGGTGCATCTGGCGGGGCGCGTGGGCGAGACCATCAGCGTGGCCGGCTATAAGGTCGCGCCGGCGATGGTGGAGGAAGTGCTGCTCCGCGTGCCGGGCGTGCGGCATTGCGTCGTCTTCGGCGTGCCCAGCACCGATGTGTTTCGTCAGGAGGAAGTCGTCGCCTGCATTCACCACGCGGACTCGCTGACGCTGGATGACATCAAGCCGGCACTCGCCCAACTCCCCGCGGCCTGCATTCCCCGGCACTGGCAAACCTGCCCGGACCTTGCACCCGATTCCCGCGGCAAACTATCGCGCGCCCACTGGCGGGAGTGGTGGCTCAGTCAGGTGCGTCGCCGCTGAGCGTGAGCCGCGTGGTGAGCACTGTTCGTTCTCCGACGCTGGCGGTGCCCTCGATGAGAACCAGGCCGCCCTGCCGGCCCTGCACGGCCGCGCGCAGCGTGATGGTTTCCCCGGGCACCGCGCTGCCGGTGATTTTCGCCTGCGACACGGCGGTGAGTTTCAATCCGGCAAGCGGCGGGATGTCGGGGTGGCTCTGCGCCACCACGCCGCCGAGCTGGGCCACGGCTTCGATGAGCAGCACGCCGGGCAGGAGCGGCTGGCCGGGAAAGTGGCCGCTCAGAAAGTCCTCCGTGCCCTGGAGTTGATAGGTGCCTTCGCCGGACTGGCCGGGATCAAGCCGGGTGAGGGTGTCCACGAATCGAAACGACGGACCGTGGGGCAGCGAGTGGAGGGCGGGATGCATTTGTCTCTCTGTCCGCTGCGCCGCGGCATTCCAGGAAAAAGTGAGCGGCGCTGCATTCTTCCATCGTAGGCGGCCAATCGCTCTTTTTGATCGTGGCATGGACGCCCCGAGCCAGTATCACGTCATCGTCGCCATTCCCACCTATAACACAGGCCCCAAAGTGCTGCCGGTAGTGCGTGAGGTGCTGGCGGCGGGCCATCGCGTCATCGTGGTCATTGATGGCAGCACCGACGACACCGCCGCGCTGCTGGAGCCGCTGCGTGCGGAGTTTCCGCAGTTGGAAATCCTGACGCACGGACAGAACCGCGGCAAAGGCACCGCCGTGCTGACCGCCGGTCACCGCGCACTGGAACTGGGTGCCACGCATCTGCTCACGTTCGATGCCGACGGTCAGCATCCGGCGGACCGCATTCCTGAATTCATCCAGGGCAGTGCCGCCGCGCCGGACGCGATGGTGCTGGGCAGCCCGATCTTCGGACCGGAGGCTCCGTGGGAGCGCGTGGCCGGTCGCCGTATGGGGAACTGGTGGACGAACTTCCTCAGCGTGCGCGGTGGCATGACGGATTCGCTTTTCGGCATGAGACTCTATCCGCTGCCGGCGCTCGTCGCCGTGCTCTCGGAGAGCCGGCTGGGCCATCGCTATGATCTGGAATGCGTGGCCGCGGTGAAGCTGCGCTGGCAGGGCGTGCCCGTCATCAATCTTCCGACGCCGGTGCGGTATTTCACCAAAGCGGAGGGCGGCGTGTCCCATTACCGCTACGTGCGGGACAATGTGCGCATGGCCAGGACTTACATGTGTCTCATGGTGAAATCGCTGCGTCATCGCTTCTCGGGAAAGGGGCGCGCATGAAACGGCCGTCGCTGGCCCGGCTCTATCCCGCCACCGCGCAGCGCTGGTATGTGCGGTGCAAGGTGGCGATGGACCCGCTCTATCCCGCCGTGCTCGCGGCGTTAGGGAAATCGGAGGAGCCGCTCCTCGATGTGGGCTGCGGCATGGGCGTGCTGGCGTTTTATTTGAAACAGCACGGCTGGGCACCGGCCATTCACGGCACGGATTTCGATGCCGCGAAAATCGCGACCGCGCAGCAAATCGCCGCGCAGCATTTTCCCGACTGCACCTTCTCCGCCGGCGATGCCGCCGCGGGCATCCCGCCCCACCGCGGCAGCGTCAGCCTCCTGGATGTGCTGCAATACGTGACTGTAGAGGAACGCGCCGCTCTGCTGCGTGCCTGTGCGGAGCGTGTGAGCGCCGGCGGCCTGCTCGTCATTCGTTCATCACTCCACTCCGAGAGCTGGCGCTATCAATGCTCCCGCTGGGTGGACCGCATGGCTGGGTGGGTGCGCTGGATCAGCACGCCTGCGGTGAGTCACCCCGGGGAGGCCGAGATCTGCGCAGTGCTCGGAGCAGCGGGGATGCAGGGGGAGTTCACGCCGCTGTGGGGTGCCATGCCCATGAATAACTGGCTGGGCATCTTCCGCTGGCCGGCCGGACCGCGCTAAAAGTTCCATGAGATGCCGACCACCGGTCCCACGGCATCAATGCCTGGATTGGGGTCGGTGGCACCGCGGTTGGACATGTGCTGAAACATAACCCCCGCGTGGCAGGACCCTGTTTCGCTGAAACACCAGCGCGCGCCGGCCCCGGCGAACCAGTTCCATGTGAAGTCCTGGCCCTGTCCGCCTGGCACGCCCCGGCTGTCTATCACGCCCGCGCCCCCGCCTGCCGTAGCATAGAGGCACCAGCGGCGGGAGGTCCAATATTCCGCCACGGGGCCGAAGGAGAGCGCGGCGTAGAGACTCTCCGGCCCTCGCGCGATGGATGTGAGCTGCAATGAGGCCCGCGTGCGCACGGTGAGCAGGCTCCCGTCATCGAAATCCAGACGGATGTGCGCCGGAGTCCGCAGCGAAGTCATCACAGGCAGCAGCAGGTAGTTGATGTCGGTGCTGGTGCCAGCCTGCCAGAGTGAGGCCACTTCCAGATCCACCGTCCAGCGGTCCCACGGATCCACTGCGGGCGCAGAGCCGCCATGGGCAGGCAGGGGAAGAAGGAGGACAGAAAGGATGAGCGGCACGCGGAACATGGACGCACCCCTCGGACATAATCCGCAATTCTCAACGCCTCATCGCCGCAATGCCTGCTCCCACGCATCCGGTATGGTGAGCGCCCAGCCCTCGCGGCGCAGCATCTCCAGCAGCCCCCGCAGCACCGCCAGGGAATGAGGCCGCCCCTGGTGCATGAGCAGGATGCTGCCCGGACGCAATCCGCGGCGCAGGCGGCGGAGGATGATATCCACATCGCAGCAGATCCCGTCCCAGCTGTGTCCCCGCCAGCCCACTGTCTTCAGTTGCTGCTCCGCGGCCGCGGCGTGGCACCACGGATTATAGAATCCCACAGGCGCGCGAAACAAGAATGGACGGTATCCGCAGAGAGGCAGCAGCGTTTCCTCGCAACGGATTATTTCACGGTGCATCGCAGCCGGGGCATAGGCCCAGAACCAGTGCGCCGGATGCGACTGCGTGTGATTCCCCACCATATGGCCGGCTGCCACGATGCGCTGCACATCCTCCGGGCGCTGCCGTGCGGAGTCGCCGATGAGAAAGAAAACCGCGCGGCCCGGGTGCTCCGCCAGCAGGGCGAGCATCTGCTCTGTGTCCGCACAGGGGCCATCATCAATGGTCAGGCAGATTTCCTTCTTTTCTGTGGGAAAACGCGGCACGGCAGCACCGAACGACCAGCCGGAAAGGAAGGTATTCCATGCCAGAAATGCGCCCAGCCCCAGAACCGCCAATGCCGCCCAGCCCGCACCCCAAATGTATCCCGCAGCGCACGGCAGCAGATGCAGGCCTGCAAAAAGCAACACGGAGCCGCGCACCGACTCCCGCAGCCGCAGCCAGAGCCACGCCAGTCCATTCGCCGCCCAAAATCCCGCGGCACTCAGCGCGGCTGTTTTCATCCAGCCCCCGCCGCACCACGCCAGCCAGCCGAGCAGCGCGAGCAGCAAATGAACCGTCACCGTGCCCGCCATGCGATGCGCCACACCGAGCGCCACAGCGCTGCCAGCAAACACCACCGCATGAATCACCACCACTCCCGCCGCCAGCGCCGCCAGCCAGTGCCAGCCAGTGAGCGCCGCCACGCCCGCCGCCGCCAGTGCCCACGTTAGGAGAAAAGGCGCCACCCATTCCCACCGTCGCGGCACCGGCAGGCGCGCGGGAAAAAAGTGGCCGCATTCCGGCGGCAGCCCCGGCGGCGTGAGCAGGCGCAGCAGCGGCAGCCGCCCGGCGGTGTGGCTGAGGCTAGTGTCAGGCTGGAACATGAGGTGCGGGGTGAACGAGCGATTCAAAAACCAGCCACTGCTCCGGGTGCCGGCGGACTTCACTGCGCAGCACGCGCAGCCATTCCCGCGCCAGCGCCTGCACCGCCGCCTCGCGGTCCCGCGTGGCCGGCGCAGTGACGGGCGGATGAAACCTAACGCTGAACCGCCGTTGCCCCAGCCGCGCCACAAACACCGGCAGACACACCGCGCCCGCCGCCATCGCCAGGAAAAACGGCCCGCGCGGCAGCAGCCATTCCTCCCCACCGTCCTCCACGTGGAAAGTGGATAGCCCCGGCAGCGCGCGGTCCGCCTGGAGCGCCACCCATTGCCCCGCCTGCAACTCCCGCAGCAGCGTCAGGCCCAGCGACTCCTCCGCATTGCTGAGGGACGCATAATGCCCGCCGCCCGCCGCCTGCCGCTCCGCCCCATGCAGCGCCTCCAGCCGCGCGCTCAGTTCCGGCTTCCGCACCGCATACAGCTTCGCCCCGATGCGGTGCGCAAAAAATGCCGCCGCGGCATCATAGTTCCCCATGTGCGCCGTCCACAGTAGCACCGGCTTCCCCGCGGCCTGCGCCGCCTCCAGGCAGGTGCGATCATAGACCTCCCACTGCACATCCTCCGGGCGGTCCTTCGTCGTCATCGTCTCCACCATGATCTGCCCCATGCGCTGAAAAGAAAGCCACGCGCAGAAAAGCGGACGCCGCACCCCCATCGCCCGCAGATTCCCCGCCAACCGGTCCCGCGGCCCGCGCGCCACCAGCGCGATGGCACCCGCCCACAACAAAATCAGTGGACGCTGGAGATACCACGGGCAAGCCAGCGCCACCGCCCTCAGGATTCTAAAGGGAAAGTCGCCATGCAGTCCCCAGCGCGAGACGGGAGGTGAGGGTTCAGTTTTCAGAGTTCAGTTGGAAACAGGGCGAGTTCCATCGGGGCCGGAGTCCCGCCAGCAGGGAGCCGGGGGATGGAGCAAGGAACGGGCAGCCCACCGGGACTGCATCCGAAAAAATTCTCCGCGCCCCGCTGTGGTGCCGGAAACGCTGATCGCTGGAATCCAAATGTTCAGACATCCTGAGCGATGCCTGACGTCCGTGCGGGAAGGATTCCTTGAGTGAGGCGGCCAAAGGATGAAGGCTATTCTTCCGTCATTGAGACATGAAGCCGGTAAAAGTTATGGGGGGATTCCGGCGGAACGAAGGTCCATCGCCTCCGCCCGGCTGCGGGAACATTCTCTGTTACAGGTTGCAGGTTACCGCTCCAGCCGGCGGAATTGAGGACAGCCACGGCAGTCCAGCCGGCAGCGGGTGAGGATGAGGATTGCAGAGTGCAGGTGAGCACCGCTGGCAGCGGGTCCGCCGCGGTGACTTGAAGCAGGGGGCCATTTGGGGAGGCGGTGATGCCGAGAGCATCCCCGGCCCCATGGACGGCGGTCGCGGTGCCGCTGGCCCATTCCATGAGATTGGAAGTGCCGTCCGCATCAAGATCAGCGCCTGGCCCGTAGTTGACGGCGGTCAACTGCGGCTGCCATTGGCCAATCCAGTCGAGGTATGTCCGTTGGTACGGTCTGGTGTGGAGCAGTTCGCGCCGGAGCAGGAAATCCGAGTTGTAGCGGTCTGTATTCAGGCCATGAACAGCCAGTACGTTGGTGCCGGTGGTAAGCTGTGCTGCGGCTGGAATCTGGATCGCGGTTTGCGCCGGCTCGGCGGCTCCGAAAACGCCGTTGCCTGGTTGCTCGGCATTCCATGCGAGCGGGAGCACCACGCGTTCGGAATTGCCGATCGGGCGGCCATTGAGCCAGACAGCGTAGCCGTCATCGTAGCGCAGCCGCAGGGTCAAATAGCCGGACGCGGGAAGCTGAGTTATCGGGAACCTCGCGCGCGTCAGCAGGGTTGGCGCGCGGTTGTACATGAGAGACTCTACGTTGTAGCTGATGAGGGAATGATACGTGAGCGGTCCCGGAGGATCGCGGTCATAACCCGGCGTGCCGTTGCCGGACGCCCAGGCTGCGTCATTGAAGGCTGGAGTCATCCATGTGGTGCTGTAGCCAGCGGCGGAGGTGGGGCTGGACACGCGCACGGGAGCGGAAGAGGCCAGCAGCACGGTGGAGCGAGCTGGGTCGGCATCGTCATCCATGACGGTGACGGTGGCCGTGGCGCGAGCGATCTTTCCACTGCTCGTGCTCAGCAGAGTGACGGTGAATTCCTCCACATGCTCCATGACGTCGTCATTGAGCAAAGGCACGGGAATGGTGAGGCCGCTCACCGGGATGGAGGGCATGGTGAAATCTCTCCCTGGCAGCGCGGAGCCGCCGGTGGCGGTGAGCGCGAAGGTCACGGACGGAACCGTGGTGCCGGTGTAGTCCACCGTGAAGAGCGCCGGCCCCTGGTTCTCTCCCGCGACGGCATCACGAAGGCGGAGGATGGGAGCGGGATCGTCATCGGTGATGTGGAGCACGGAAGCGGCCTGCTCGTGGAAATAAAGTGCGGCGCTGGTGGAGCTTGGATTCCAAAGGCTGGCCACAGTGCTGCCGAGGAGCATGACGGTGGAGCCGAAAAATGCGGGTGCGCCGCGCAGGCCCGGCTCCACGGCCGTCAGTTCCGTCCAGGGCTGGCCTGCGCCGGCGGGCCGGTGAATCTGGATGACGTTTGGTTGCGGAGTAGTGGTGCCCGTGGCCACGACCACCGCACGGTCCGCAGCAGTGACGTAACTGTCCCCCGGCAGATGATGCACCCGGCCCCACTGGGCCGGACCTCCCGCATGGCGCTGGAAGACAGAAGTGGCCCGGCTGGCGAGGGACTGAGTCGGTGCATTGGCCACCACCAGCAAGTCGCCCTGGCTGGAGAGCTGGGAACCAAAGTACAGAAATGGTTCGGGCACTTGCGGTCGCAGCGTGGCCTCCAGCGTCCAGGGCTGCGGGGAGTCGAAGCTGCGCCGGTAAATTCGCACTTCACCGCTCAAGCTGTCATTGGGAGCGCCGATGGCCAGCCAGTCCGGGCCCGAAGCCATGACCGGTATTGAAGCCGGAGGCTCAATGCGCGTGCTCGCTGCGACGCCCCAGCGGTCTTTTCCGCCGGCGTGGCGCAGCAGGGTGAGCAGGATGTTAGAGGACCGGACCACAGCAAAACCGGACTGCACGGTGAGGCCGTCGAGCGTCCCCTGAGAACCCGCCGGAAAGGGGAGATGGGCAGTGGACCATCCGGCAGTGTCGCGGGTCCAGAAGGCGACGGCTTGCGAACCGTTGCCTCCCGGGGCGTGAAGTTGCCCGATGACATCGCTGCAGGCGGAAGCAGCGCCGTCATGACCGTTGCCAGCGGGTAGTCCGCCGAGCGTAGCGGTGCTGAAGCCGCCGCCCGGCAGGCGGGTGATCACCTGTCGCGCGGTGCCGGTGACATAGAGTGCATTGCCGCCAGCAGGGATGGCGTGGGGAGTCGCCGTGTCGGTCGCGGTGACCGGAAGGGTGCCCGCAAAGTACCATGGCAGTCCAGGCAATGGCGGCGCAGCACCGGTCACCACCCGGGCAAAGATGTATTCGCTGCCCTCCGTTTCGTATTCGCCCATGAGCGAGACCGGCGCCGCAGTGGAGGCGATCCCCTGCGGAAAGACGAGGGTCTGCGGCGTCGCTGTGAAGTCGGCAGGATTTTGCGCCGTCCCGGCAAACCATACTGGCACGGAGAGTGATTCCGCCGCCGGCGATGACAAGTTCAGCACGAGGTTTTCTCCGCGGCTGACATCGCCCTCCACCACAGTGCGCTGCACATGCTGCAACGCGGGAACATCGTCATTCGCGATGATGCACTCGCCGGTGACAAATGGCGCGCCGCCGCCGGGCAGTTGAAGCTGCGCGCGCAGCACGACGGTTTCATCCGGCTCGCTGAGATCGTCAGCCAGCAGCGGCACCTCCACCCGTTGTGCCTGCATTCCGGCAGGGATCGTGATGGTGCTGGTGAGAGCGGTGAAATCATCTCCGGCGGCAGCGGTGCCGCCCACCGTCTCCACGCTGACTGTGAGCGGGAAGCCCGCCGGACGGTTCAGTTGAACTTCGAAATGCAGCATGGCCGGCGCAGCGTCCTCACGCACGCAGCCGCAGGCTACATTGATGCTGAACCCGTCATCATCCAGGATCGTCACCGGCACGGCTCCGCGCTCATACCACACAGGCGGTGCCTCAAACGGTTTCAGAATCAAAGCCCCCGGCCCGGGATACATCTCTGGCAGGTTGGCCGCCCAGGTTCCCACCACCTGGACTTCACTGATCTGTCCCGGTGCCATTTCGCGGAGCCGGCGCATCGCATAGTTGTTGGGGAAGCCGGGAGAATTCACCGTGAACAAATCGCCGCCGTCGCGCCACACGCGGGACACTCCTCCGGGATGCGGCCCGGATGCTGCTACTCCCCATGCTCCCGGGCCGCCCGCATCCCGCGTCCGGATTTCCAACCCTCCGGCGTACGGGGAAAACACCACCGACTGGCCATCGAAGGCACCCGCCGCACCATCGGGAAGCTCCGCCTCAAACTGCCACGGCCCGGCGGCGGACTTCGTGAAAAGGAAGTGGGCGCTGCCATACTTTCTCGATACCACTAATGCCGTCCCTGTCAGTTGGACCCGGTGTCCGAAGTTGCCGCCGGCAGAGGGCAAGCCGTCGCTGAGAATCGTGGACTCCAGCCCCCACACCCCCTCGTGGCGGCGATAGATATCCACCGCTCCCTCCTGGTTGAATCCTCTCGCTGCGGCCCCGAGCGCGATGCGATCACCAGACAGGCCAAGCGAGAGCATGGAATTGACCGCCGTCGCCCCGTTCTCAATGACAAATACCTGCGGTTCACTCCATTGGCCGCCCACTTCTGAATACTCATTGATGATGAGATGCGGAACAATGAAGCCGAAAGCATTGGTCCCCTGGACGATGCCGGCGAGCGTGAAACCGTCCACGACAAGGTGCTGCATTCCACTCCACGCCTGCAAAGCCGGCAGCAGGGGTGCCGGCAGAGCAGTCGCTGCGGCGTCACCGAAGCCAGCGCGCCGCCACACCGCCACTTGCCCCGGCGGAGCGGGCGCGGCTGCGGCAACCATCTCTGTTCCCACGGCCAACCGTCCGTCCGAAAACGTCTGTTCCGGCAAATTCCGTATCGGCCCCCACGGAGCGGTCAGGGCATCCCCCGCGCCAGGACGCAGCCAGACGATGAACTGTTCGTCCGGCTCCTCGAGCGCATCCGGTGTCAGCGGAACCTGGAGCACCCGGGAACCTTC
>JANNVM010001121.1:0-5434 GCA_031414455.1 Verrucomicrobiota bacterium | reverse complement strand
GATTGAACTACGGGGCCAGAGTTTGGTGTCCACGCTTTAGCGTGCGTGGCGCGGAGCTTCGGGCACCGATGAGCGCACGCTAAAGGATGGCCGTCAAACAATGGTCGGTCCGGCTGGACTTGAACCAGCATCCCCGGGGTTATGAGCCCCGTGCTTTACCCTTAAGCTACAGACCAAAAGTGGAGGCGCGCCCCGGAGTCGCACCGGGTAGGGCAGGGTTGCAACCTGCTGGCTCCACGACTTCACCGTGCGCGCCGCGTTGCCGAAAGGTTTCATCCTTCAGCCTTCAGCCTTCATACTTTCAGATTGGTGGGGCCGGCGGGTTCTGCCCCCGCTCCGCGACTTTCACAGAGTCGAATGCTGCTGTTACACTACGTGCCCCTTGTCAAGTTGCGGCGCAGCCACGCTTCCCGCGTGATGCGCCAAATCATGTCCTCCGTCCGGTCTGGCGTGATGACCTTCGGAGGAAAAATGCCGGTGTTCTCAAAGTCCAGTCGCTGCGGCACGCCGGCGCTACGGACATTGAGGGGATCGCACACGATCGTCACCGTCGAGACCGGCAGCGTTTTGAAAATCTCACCGGTCAGCGCCGCGACTGCTTCCGACATGTAGCCGAGTCCCACGGCACCGCTGCGCAGCCAATAGCCGATCTCGCGATCATCGTCGCCGTTGCGGACATGGACTCCGACACCACCGATCACATTCAATTCCGCGGAATCAAAGAGACCGTAAATCGTATCACCCGCCGACTCCGGACGTGCGAGAAACTTTTCCATTTCTCCCCACTGTTCCTCCAGCGGCGAACGGGCCCACGGCAGCCACGGCTGCAACTGCTCCAGACTTTCCGCGACGGCCTCCACGAAAAGCCGCTCATCCGGCGGCTGCCACAGTTTGATCACAAGGCGGGAAGTGGTGAGTCTTTGAAACGGCGGTGTCACGAAGAAGGAGAGTGTCAGGATGAATTTGAAAGTGGATCCCCCGGCGGGGTTCGCGCCCGCATGATCCCGTTTACAAGACGGGTGCCTTTCTGTGTCGGCCACAGGGGAATGAGAAGTGGTGTTCCCGCAAGGATTTGCACCTCGAGCCTCTGGCTTCGCGCGCCAGTGTGCAGCTTCTTACACCTCGGGAACAAAAATGGTGCGGTATGCCGGTGCTGCCCCGGCGCTGTCTGGGTGGAAGCCAGACGTGCTTGCTGTTACACCAATACCGCGTGTGAAAGTGGCCGCTGGAGCCGGAATTGCGCCGGCCTCTGCGGCTTTTCAGACCGCCGCTCATCTCTCTGAGCCATCCAGCGAAGGGGAGGGATTTATGATCTTGGATTTATGATTTAAGATTTGGCTCCGCGCCTCAGAGCAGGAGCCAATCTTAAATCCTCAATCTCAAATCCTAAATCAAACTGGTCCTTCCGCGTGGTATCGCGCCACGGTCTGCCGGTTATCGGCCGGCGGCTCTGCTATTGAGCTACGGAAGGAAAAAACTGGCTCCCCGGCGCGGATTGGCTTCGCCTCTGCAGAGTGGCTTCGCGTTGTAACGTGCCGCGTTGCGGCAGGGCAGTCGCACCATGACGAACGGCTTAACAGGCCGCCATGCTGCTTTACATTACCAGGGAACAAAAGTGGTCGGATACCCCGGTGATGCGCCGGGCTTCTGCTGATCCCAAATCAGCCGGGTTCGCTGGCCCCCTCGTATCCGATGTGAAATTGGCGGGCACGACGGGTGTTGGCTTCGCCTATGCAGAGTGGCTTCGCGCTGCTTGGCTGCCGCTCTGCGGCATGGCGTTGCCCCCGCTATCCCCTGCTCGACAGGCAGGTGAGTCTGCTGTTTCTCTTCGTGCCCAAATGAACTGGTGGGGAATGGTGGTAGTGCGCCACTTGTCGCTTCCGGCCAGTTTTAAGACGGCGGGTCTACAGCCCGCTGGCCGGGACATCCCCCGTGAAATTGTGGCAGGCGCGGTTAAGCGCCTGCTGGAGGCATGCTGGCCTCCGTATAAAAGATGGTGGAGCCTGCCGGTTACGCTCCGGCGTCTGCTGGTTGACTCGCAGGCTATCGCCTGCTCGCCCTTCGGGCTGCTGGCGCAGTCTGTCTCGCTTCGCTCGGCTGCAAGGCAGCGGTCCTCCTATTGAACGAAGGCCCCTTTGAAACTGGCGCGCCGTCTCCGTGTTGGCTTCGCCTGCGCGGAATGGCTGCGCGGTTTGATTTGCCGCTGTCGCGGCATGGCGTTGCCCGGAGGGGGCTGGGATTTGGACTCCCGGCTGCACAGGCTGGTGCCCGGCGCGTGTGGATGAAAGCAGTCATGCGCTTCAGCGCGTGAAGGTGCGCCTGTGAAAAGCCGGCAGCGTACCGGTGAACCGGGCTGTTGCGGGCTGAAGCCCTCGACTACTTTCCCGAAAATGGAGCGGCCAGCCGGAGTTGCACCGGCGTCCCCGGATTGGCATACCGGAATCCTGCTGCTGAACGATGGCCGCTGGTAACGCAGCGCCTCCGGCCTGCCGTTCCGCAGTGCGTCCCGCCTGCCACCCCGTGAGGAAGCGGCAGGCCGGAGGCACTGCGGAACGGCAGCCTGGAAGGCCTGCGTTACGGAAGCGCGGGCGGCACGGATCACCGCCCGCCCGCGCTCCTGTGTGTACAGAAAGAACGAACACCGCTGCCGCGCCCTTCGGCGCCGCACCCGCAGGATTTCTCGGCGGATGTTTCGGTGTTTTAGAGGCACACCTTCCAGAAAGCCTTTTGGGATATGTAGAAAAAATAGACCCATAGACTTCGAGTTATGTATGCATAGAATTCCCTGTCGTCCGCGTGCGGCGGGTTGACTTTTCCGGCGGACGCAGCGAACAGATTCGCGGCGGCCCGTTATGGGGATCATGCGTAGTGGCACTCTCTGTCGGCGGTCCGTCTTCCGCCCCTCCGCCGGTTGCAGCCGGTGGAGGGGTGTTTTCTTTCAGAACAGACCGTAATGGGATGGTGGATGAATTATCCGTGTTGGGTTTCCGGGACCCGGCAATGGCGGTGAACCATGGTGTCAGGGGCCGGAAAGGTTGATTTTAGTGGGTTTGGGACAAAGAAGAAGCCCCGCTCTCCTGGGAGGTGAGCGGGGCTTCGGGAAACTTGGGGAAAGTGTTTCTTCGGAAGTCACTGTCAGACACGGATCGTCTGACTGCTCACCAGATGGCTAAGGATAAAGTCGCCATCGGGTTGACCGTAATGGGCGGCATTCATGATCTCTGCACTGGCACAGAGAGACCATAGACGCAGTCCTGGCCGGACCGGCGTCGCATGGGTTATTCCTCTGGATGTTGATTTCATGATGGGTGGTGAAGGTGACGCCGACTGTGCTCCTGTTATTTGTTTAGTCAACTTTCTTTTTGCGCTATTTGTATTTTATTTCTCCTCACTAGCGAATAATGGCGACGGCGCCGGAGATTCACGCCGGTGGTTTTTGCCGGAGGACGGGACGCCGATGCGAGGATTGACGCGGCGGCGGTCCCCTGATTTGCTCGGGCCATGATAAAACTTACCCGCCCGCTTTTGCTCGTCCTCGCCGTGCCCCTCACGGCGCGCGGCACCGAGTTGCTACAACGCAACTTCACTGTCGCCGATGGTTATACGATCAGTGTCGCCGCGCCGCCGGAGCTGGTGGAGCGGCCCATTGAAGCGTGCTTCGACGACAAGGGCCGGCTCTACGTCACCGAGTCCTCCGGCTCGAATGAAAAGGTGGAGGAGCAGCTCAGGAAGAAGCCGCACCGGCTGCTGCGCATCGAAGACACGAACGGCGACGGCGTATTCGACAAGCGCACGGTTTTCGCGGACCAACTGATGTTCCCCGAGGGCGTGCTCTGGCATCAGGGCGTGCTCTATGTCGCCGCACCGCCGCAGATCTGGAAATTCACCGACACCAATGACGACGGTGTGGCTGACACCCGGGAGGTTTGGTACGACGGCAAGACCCTAACCGGTTGTGCCAACGATCTCCACGGCCCCTACGCCGGGCCCGACGGCTTCATCTACTGGTGCAAGGGCGCGTTCGCCGAACAGACGCACGATTTGCCAGGACAGAAAGACTGGAAGTCGCGCGCCAGTCATGTTTTTCGCATGAAGCCGGACGGCACGGACTTCGACTGTGTCTTCACTGCGGGCATGGACAATCCGGTGGGCCTCGCGTGGCTGCCGGAGGGCGACATGATCGTGAGCGGCACGTTTCTCCAGCATCCCGGGGATGGAAAACGCGACGGCCTCATCCATGCCGTGCGCGGTGGCGTGTGGGGCAAGGATCACAACGTGCTCGACGGCCACATCCGCACCGGTCCGCTCATGCCGGCGATGACGCATCTCGGTCCCGCCGCGCCGTGCGGCATGTGCCGCTACGGCCGCGATCTGCTAGTGTGCCAGTTCAACATGCGCAAAGTCAGCCGGCATGTGCTGGAACCGCTGGGCTCCACCTGGCAGACGACCGACAGCGATTTCCTGACCTGTGATCACCCTGACTTCCATCCCACCGATGTGCTCGAGTCACCCGACGGCAGCGTGCTCGTCGTGGACACCGGCGGCTGGTATAAGCTCTGCTGCCCCACCAGCCAGATCGCGCGGCCGGAGGTGCCAGGCGGCATTTACCGGCTACGGAAAACGGGAGGGGAGGTCTCGACGGTTTGCCCGGAGCCAAGGTGGGGATTGCGGAATTCACTGGACGTCAAATTCCCTGAGGTGTTCGTGCAGTTCAAGGGTTTACACCTTCGCCGCATGGGGGTGGAGGCTTTGGGGCAATGGCGAAAACTGTACCCCGGACGATCAGAGCTTTATGGGGCCGTGGTCGATCTGCTATTGTCGGTCGCAGAAGCGCCCGACACGGACAGGTTCCTCGAACATGCCGTGACTTACGCTCTGGTCGAAGCTGAGGTCACGGGTAAACGTTTGGAATCGTGGTTATCGAATGCGAATCCGCGAGTTCAACGAGTTGCTTTGTATTGCTTCAGTCAGGTGGATCCGACCGAAGCGGATGTGAAGAAGGTGGTGAAGCTACTCGCCTCTCCCGACGCCGGCGTCCGCGAGGCCGCCGTATTTGGCATCCAGAAAGTTCCTGCCTGGCGTGAGGCGGCGGGCGTTTGGCTGAAGGAACAACTGGCCGGCGACGGCGATGCCGCGCTGCTCCGCGAGGCGGTGCAGGCCGTGGCCGGCGAGGATAGTTTCCGTGCCGGCCTTGGTGCATGGCTGTCGGCTGCGAAGCCGGGTGTCATGCAGCAGATGCTGCTGGGGGTGATGGCCGGCGCAGCAGCGGAACATGAGTTTCCACCGGAATGGGTGGGTCCGTTGACGGAAATTCTGGAAGCGAATGGTACCTTGTCCGCTCCTTTGGCTGCGGCAGTGCTGGCGGCAAAGCCGCCGAAGCTGACCGATGGTTTGCGGGAGAAGCTTGCCGGCATGGCGCGCGATGAGAAGCGCC
>JANNVM010001120.1:0-7516 GCA_031414455.1 Verrucomicrobiota bacterium | reverse complement strand
GCAGGAGCAGATGCGGCATCTGGAAGATGGGCGCAGCATCCTCGATGGCGTCCGCGAGCAGGCGAATTCCCTCAGCAAAAGCCTCGGCAGGGATGATCGAGGCAAGCTCGACGAATACCTCACCAGCATCCGTGAGTTGGAAAAGCAAATGGTTAGTGACCGGGACTGGGCCGGCAAACCGAAGCCAAAAGTCGAGGTCCCCCCGCCGCAGGACATCCCCAACCCCGCGGACATCATTGGGCGCACCCGCCTGCTCTTCGACCTCACCCATCTCGCCCTGAAGACCGACTCGACGCGGTTGATCACCATCATGCTCGCCGGCGACACCGCCGCGCCCCCCATCGAAGGCGTTAGTCTGGGCCATCACGATCTGTCGCACCACGGCAAGGATCAGGGCAAGCTGGCGCAGCTCAAAATCGTCGAGATTGAAGCCATGAAGACGGTGCGTGATCTCCTCACCAAACTCCGCCAGTCAAAGGAAGACGATTCCAACCTCCTCGACCGCACGTCCGTTTTCCTCGGCAGCAATCTCGGCGACGCCAGCAGCCACTCCACGAAAAATCTGCCCGTCTTCCTCGCAGGCGGCGGCTTCAAGCACGGCCAGCACCTCCATTTCGATCCGCAAAACCCGCCGCCCCTGTGCAATCTCTACGTGAGCATGCTCCAGCGTTTGGGCATCGAGAGCGACCATTTCGGGACCAGCAACGGGACGCTCCCGGGTCTGGCGATGGCGTGAGCGTGGGCCGCCTTCCCGTTCGCGGGGCTTCGCAAGTGGCTTCGCAAGTGGACTGGCTTCGCAACCGGACTGGCTTCGCAACTGGACAGACCTCTTGGCCTCTCCAGACCATGCTGCCGCCGCACGTGCTGGAGGCGGGGGTTGGGGTAGGTCGGACGAAGAATTGTCAGACTGAAAAATGTCACAGCGCGGCTAGACAGAGCCAAAGTTTTTGTTCACACTATCCGCCTCCAGGCGGCTTATTTTGTTCCGGATGATTTGGCCATCGCTACTTTTGTCGCGGCCCGAAGCCGTGGCGTGGAGATTGAAATAATCGTTCCCGGTCCGCACATGGATGCCAAAACAGTGCAAGCCGCCAGCCGGTCACTGTGGGGTGCGCTGCTGGACGCCGGCGTTCGCATCTATGAATTCCAGCCGACGATGTATCACTGCAAGGTTCTCATCGTGGACGAGGTGTGGGTTTCGGTGGGCTCGACAAACTTTGACGACCGGTCCTTCCGGCTGAATGACGAGGTTAATCTCAACATTTGCGATACTGCCTTCGCCGCGGAGCAGGTAAAAGTATTTGAGGCCGACAAGGAAAAGTCACGCCCAATGACGCGGGACGAGTTCAAGAATCGCTCCGCGGCCACCATGCTGATGGAGAACATTGCGGCAATGCTGAGGCGGCAACTTTAGGAGAACAGGCAAAGACGGGTTCCCAACCGGGAGAGTTAGCCGGTGATTCCCGGGGACCTTCCACCGACTTCACTGTCGCGGGAAACAGGTTCGCCAGCAGTAATTTGTCGCGGTTCACAGGGGGCTTGACGCCGCAGGGATCTTTCCCACCGTATTTGCAGCGGCCGTCCCGTTTTTCTGCAATGTACTACTATACGATCGACCATGCAAATGCCGTCTGCGGGCCTTATACTCCCCGGCAGTTGCTGGATCTATGGCAGGACGGAGCGGTCACAGAGGACACCGAAGCTGCGGTCGCGGGCGACAGTGTTTGGCAACCACTGAAGGTTCTTCTCTCTCTGGTCCGCGACGATGCGGAAACAAAAACAGTCCCACTGGAGGACGCTCATTTTTACCGCCACGTCCGCGCTGCGATGGAAACAGGACCTCCGACTTCTCCGGTACTGTTGAAACTGTTATCCACGGCCCTGCCGCAGGCGAGGCATTGCGGGTTAACGAAAAACAGCGGTGCTCCGCAGTCACACTGATACAGCTTCATGCCCGGGAAATGTTGCGGCGGTGCCAATCTCACTGCCCCAGTTGGGGCGCCCGCTCCAGGACCCATCTCATGGCGCCGTCGTCTGTGGAGTCGAGGCTTTGCGGTCTCGGTTCTCCCTCCGCCCCGACACACAGCGTCAGCGTATCGCCTTCCAGGCGATACCTTCCTTTTTGCGGGGCTTTACCACTGCTGACCGCGTCAATCGTGCGTTCGGATGTATCGAGCGCGTAACTCAGCCTGGAGGTGACGACGGTTGCGGCGCGGATCTGAATCTCGTCGCCGGTCACATACACATCCATTGCAGGAACCATTTTCCACCCGCCGGGCGGAGAGACAATTTTCCACCTGCCTTCAAGGCCATCCGTATCGGAGAGGAAATGGTGTCTATAGACGAACGTCCCTCCAAGTATCAGTGCAACGAGCAGCAATAGTTTCATCCAGGCGCCTTGTGCATGACAGGGGCCAACTATTTTCCCCGCTCGAAGCCAGAGAACCCGTGCAAAACGCCCGCATCTGTGCGCGGTGACAATCTCTTCGGCACGCAGAAGCGCTCGACTGGGCGGTCTCGCACGAAAGTTGCGGCAACTGAGCGGAACAACCGCTCAAAACCATAACACCGTCGTCCGCATTATAATCGATGACTCCGCCCTGATCAAGCATCACACATGTCCATGGCATTCGACGAACTTGTGTTTACCCCGGCCGACGTGGACCTGGGGCGCTCTCCCCTCCGAAGCGGGATCGGCGCCCCTACCTTTGTTCTGGGGGCATTCAATCCGGGCCTGACCCGTCTGCCCAATGGAAATCTGCTCATGATGGTGCGTGTCGCGGAGGCACTCACCACGCCGGTGGAGAACGGGCGCGTGCGGGCCATTCGCTGGGTGCAGGGGAATTCCTATGTTATGGATGACTATGACCTTGCAACGGTGGATGCCTCCGATCCGCGCAAGTTTCAACTTCTTGGCCAACAATCCAGGGTCATGGCCCTGACATCTCTCTCGTGGCTTCTGCCTGTGGAACTCAACGACGACGGCACATCGGT
This sequence comes from Verrucomicrobiota bacterium, assembly GCA_031414455.1. Lineage (GTDB taxonomy): Bacteria > Verrucomicrobiota > Verrucomicrobiia > Verrucomicrobiales > V1-33 > V1-33. The sequence continues at coordinate 4,522 of JANNVM010001120.1, read as the reverse complement.
CCGGGAGATTCATTATGACAAAATCATCGCGCCGCAGAAATCCTATCAACAATACGGCGTGGAGGATGCCCGCATTTCCAGAATCGGGGACACCTGGTATATGACGACATGCTCGGTGAGTGCGGAGCGCCACAGTACCGTGCTTTATACTTCGCCGGATGGGATCAATTACACGCTTCAGGGGATGGTGCTGGACCATCAGAACAAGGATATGCTCTATTTTGAGGGGCGGGTGAATGGAATGTTCTATGCACTGACGCGCCCGCTGGGAGATCTCTACTTCAGTTACCCGCCTTCCAGCCCCTACGCGGGAGGTCCTTCCATCAATCTTGCCGTTTCGCCGGACGGCCTGCACTGGCGTCCGCATGAAGCTCCGCTGCTCCGGCCGCGGCGAGGCTCGTCCTCGGCGATGAAAATCGGCGGTGGAACTCCGCCAGTCCAAACTCCGGACGGCTGGCTGATGCTCTACCACGGAGTGGAGCCGGGAACTCCCGTTGGCATCTATCGGACTTTCTGGGCGTTGCTCGACCACCACGATCCATCACGCATTCTGCATGTGGCGGACGAAGTCCCGCTTCTGGAGAGTAATCCGGAGCTGACGCAACCACTGAAAGAACAGATGTACCTGACGAATGTGGTCTTCACGACCGGAATCGCGGACGCCGGCGGGCATTATGTCGCAGCTTCTGGAGAAGTGGATCTGGCCTGCCGAATCACCCACATTCCCAAGTCCATCTTCTCCCGCTGATAACCGTTGCTGCTTCACTTGAGCACCCGGCTCAATGAGCCGCGGACAATTCCGGCATTCCGCACAGGCGGTCCTCCTCTTGCTGGTCCCTCTCTGCGCGCGGCAGAGGCTGCCTTGTTATTTCCGGGGGGATCAGACAGTGGTAAAGAAAATCTTCAAGAATACTCTGCACGACCACGGTGATCCCGGACGGGTCCAGCGGTACCGGTTGCTCATCGCTCCTTCGGGGATGTTTCACCCTGAAATGGAGCTTCCACCTGCATTGCGGTGGGAGGAAACATGTTGCTAAGCACACTCATAACGTTGCTGGATTGAGGTGATGGGTATCGCGGGCACGCGGGTTTACAGCTCGAAGGTGTAAGGCCGGAGGCCGGGCATGGACTGCTCATCAGGCTTCCGGGAGATATCGTCAGCACCGCCTGGCAGGGTCACGGTCGATGCTTCCGGGGAACCATCGCCCCTCCTGATCGTCCGCTCATCGTCAATGCTGCCATCCGGCTTGTGTATCTTCAGGACACCGCCACGCCTTCTCAGAAATTCTCCGGCATCGAGTTCCCCCTCCACTCTCGTCGTATACGCGGCAACGACCCCGGGGTCGCCTTCGCGGGCAAGGACCCATTGCCCCGCGGTAAATGTCAGATGATATGTGTACATGGGTCGCGTCTCCAATGGCCGTTTGCGGGGCCGGACTGGCCCGGCGCTCCCCGTGATGTGAACCTGGCTCTCAATCCACAACACGTGGGTCTCTTTTGGGACAGAAGAAACTCTCCCGCCGCACTCCCTCTCTCGCAGCAAGGGTACCCGTCTGATGTTCCCGTCGCCGGTGCCCGGTACAGCCATTCTGCACGAGAACGAACCTGCAACTGATTGCATCCCGCAAGGCCCCTGCGGTACGCCACTCTCCGCCGTGCGCCCGCGGGAAACCCTGCCCGCTTCTCCGCCCCGCGGCCTGGTGGAAACTGATAACAACCCCGTCGAGAACGGTCCGTCCCTGCGCCCGTCGAAAAAAGACGACCTGTTCGTTGGTGACCGCGGAGCCGGGCAGCGCTCCGCCACCCTCCACACCTCACCTTCAGCCTGCAGCTCGGCGGCTGGGGCATGGCCCGCGGACGCATGTGGATTGATGATGTGAGCCTCACCAAAGCCAGCGGCAATCCGCAGGCGCAGATCCAGCCGATGCTGGTCGCCAACGCCTTTGCGCGCACCGCTTCCGCGAAGGAAAAGGAAGACCTCTCCGGTCACTTCACCGTGGTTTCCCCGGGATTCCACATTCTCCGGAGCCGCCACCTCTGCCGCCGGATGCTGTCGCCATGACATATTCTTTACACCTCCCCGCGGGACAGACCGTGTCCATCGGGTAGCATCGCCACCGGTCTGCGATCATCTCTTCCCCCGCCTCACCCTATGAAACTCCATCTCACCCTCCCCGGCCTGCTCACCGCTCTGCTGGCCACTGCGCTCACCGCGCAGGAAACCAGTTTCCTGGAAAAGTTCGCCCTCTCCGCCGACCGCGGGGCGGTGCTCAAGGAACTTATTCCTGGCACGGACGACTATTATTACTACCACGCGCTGCATCTGCAGAATCTGGGCAAAAAGGCGGAGTTGACCGGGCTGCTCAAAGAATGGGAAGACCGCTTCCAGGGCGGCAATGCCCGGCGCGAGGAAATCCGGAACCGTCAGGCACTGTTCGATTATTCCACCGATCCCGCCGCCAGCCTGGAGTATCTGCGGAACAAGCTGGGCATTGGCTACAACCACACGCGCATCACGCCGGATGCCCGTCCGGACCTGGCGACGAAGCTCGACCCGGCGCTCATTTCATGGGATGCCTTCCTCGCCTCGACGCAGGGCCAGACGGCGGATTTGAATTATCTTACCACCACCGGACTGGTAAATGCCCTGCGCAGCGGCAAGCCGGAGCTGACGCAGCCGCGCCGCCGCGATTTGCTGAATCGCCTCCATCGTCCGGATTTCCCGAACCTGGTGAAGATCATCAATGATGAACTCGGCACGAAGGAGTCAGCCGGATTTGGCGAGTTCGCCATCCACGGAAAGCTGACGCTGGCGCAGTTGGAGGAGTTGCTGAAACTCCGGCCGGCGCTGCTGCTGAATTCGAATTACGTCACCGCGTGGGCCGGCAAGCTGCGGCCTGCTTTCGGTGAGGACGCCGTGCGCAGCGCGGCGGTGCGCGAAGCGTGGCTGGACAGGCTGGAGGCGTTCACGTCCCGGCTGGCCCCCTCGTTCAACTCGCTCAAAGCGCACGTCCTTTACCACCGCCTCGTCCACGATCAGGCGAAGGGCGCGGTGGATGATGCGAAGCTGCTGGCTTACCTCCAGCTTCCGCGGCCTGTCGGTTATGTGAAGCAGACCTATCGCGAGTCGGATGTCTTCAAGCAGCCGGTGGACCTGAATGCGAACTATGAGCAGGTGTCCGGCTGCGCGCCCATCGGCAACGATGAAACGCTCGTGCGCTCGCTGCTCCTGACAATTCTCGCCAAAGCAGACACTGCAGAGAAATACGCGCCATACCTTGAGAGCGGCTGGCTCAACTCCATCCACGCCGAAGCGAAACTGCTCGCCGGCGCTCCCGGCGCAGAGAAGTGGGTCTCGAAGTTGTCGCCGGAAGCCTATCAGGCACTCAAGGATCGTGTGGATCTCGATTTCGACGCTGCCGCGAAACAGGAATGGTCGCCGGCGGATGAAGTGGCGCTCGATCTCCATGTGAAGAACGTCCCGAAGCTCCTCGTGAAGGTTTATGAGATCAACACCGAGAACGTCCACCGCACCACTGGCGCGCAGGTGAATACGGACCTCAACATCGACGGCCTCACCGCAAACAGCGGGCAGGCGCAGGACTACAACGACGCCCCGCTGCTGCGGCAGAAGCGCACCTTCCAGCTCCCAGAACTGAAAGGAAAACGCGGCGTGTGGATCGTGGAATTTATCGGCGGCGGGAAGAGCAGCCGCGCGCTCATTCGCAAAGGCGGGCTGCGGCATCTCACGGAGAACACCGCCGCGGGCACGATGCTCCGCGTGTTCGATGAGAGCATGAAGCCGGTGGAGAAGAGCTACGCGCAGCTAGGCACGCGGCGCTTCGATAGCGGCGAGGGCGGCGGCATTCTCGTGCCTTTCAGCGAGCGGCCCGGTGAGCAGAATGTGGTGCTCGGCGACGGCAGCGGATTCACCACGCTGGAGAAGGTGAACCTCGCGGGCGAGAGCTACGAGTTGAAAGCCGGCTTCCACGTTGCGCGGGAGTCGCTGCTGCCAGGCCTAACGGCGAAGCTCGGCATCCGCCCCGCGCTGCTGCTCAATGGCAAGCCGACCATTCTCGGCGCGCTGGAGAAAGTGCGGCTCACCATTTCCTCGCAGTCGCTCGACGGCATCCCGAGCACGAATGTTTACGAATTCGGCCAGAAAGATAAGGACGGCAAACCCGCCGGCCCGCAGCTCGCGGAGGACGCGGAGAGCGTCATCGATTTCACCGTGCCCGACCGCCTTGCCTCGCTGAGTTACTCGCTGGAGGCGGAGGTGAAAGCGCTGGGCACCGGTCAGCCGGTGAAACTCAGCGCGGGCGATTCCATCAAGGTGAGTGGCATCACGCTCACTGAGCAGGCCAGCGACCTGCATCTCACATTCGCCGACGGCCAGTTCATCCTGGAGGAACGCGGACGCACCGGCGAACAGCGCGCGGACCGCGAGGTGATCGTCACCGTGGTGCATCACGATTTCACAACAGTGAAGACTTTTACGCTAAAGACCGATGCCACGGGAGCG
>JANNVM010001119.1:0-13641 GCA_031414455.1 Verrucomicrobiota bacterium | reverse complement strand
GGCTTTCGGCGGTGCCGTAAATGCGCGCGCGGCCCCACGGCGGGAGCCACTGCACGTTGCTGATTTCACGCAGCGCGTCGGCGCGGATGGTTTCGATGTTGAGGAAGAATTGCTGGACGCTGCGGAAGATGATTGGTGTTTTGCTGCGCCAGCAGTGCGGGTAATCGTGTTTGTAGTTCTCCTTGCCGAGCAACATGCCGCGTTCGGCGAGCAGTTTGATGATTGGGCCGTTGGCATCGAAGACGAGTGTGCCGACAAGGTTGGGTAGTCCGCAGTCGGCGGTGAACTTTCCGTCGTCGTCCACGGGTGAGAGCAGGCCGAGGCCATTCTTCTGGCCGGCAATGTAGTCCTCCTTGCCGTGGCCGGGCGCCGTGTGGACCTGGCCTGTTCCAGTGTCGTCAGTAACAAATTCCGTGCAGATCACTTTGCTCGAGCGGTCGAGGAACGGATGCTGCGCCAGCGAGCCGGCGAGGGCCTCGCCTTTCCATTCCACGCCTTCGCCTGACAACTTGAATCCGGTCTTCGCGGCAAAGGCATCCAGCAGGGTTTTCAGAATGATGAGCTTTTCCGATCGCCCGTCCTCATGCGTGAAATCGCCCAGCACGTAGATGTAATCCGCCTTCACCATGATCCCGAGATTCGCCGGCAGCGTCCATGGAGTTGTCGTCCAGATCACGAACGCCCCGCCAGCCTCAGCGACCGGACCTGACGTTGCGGTGAACTTCACGAAGATCGCCGGTGAGGTCTTCTCTTTGTATTCAACTTCCGCTTCGGCGAGCGCGGTCTTCGCGCCGTAGCTCCACTGGACCGGGCGCTTATCGCGATAGACCAGTCCCTTGTCCAATGCGGTGGCGAAGAAGCGGACGATGTGCGCTTCATAGCTCGCGGAAAGTGTCAGGTAAGGATTGAACCAGTCGCCGAAGACGCCGAGCCGGCGGAACGACGCGCGCTGCACGTCAATCCACTTGCGGGCGAACTCTTCGCTGCGCCGGCGCACTTCCGCGGCGCTGAGACCCTTGTCCTCCTTCACGACTTTGAATTCGATCGGCAGACCGTGGCAGTCCCAGCCGGGAATGTAAGGAGTCTCGAATCCCGCCATCGTCTTCGATTTCAGCACAAGATCCTTGATGACTTTATTGAGCGCGGTGCCCATGTGAACGTCGCCGTTCGCGAAGGGCGGGCCGTCGTGCAGGATGAACTTCGGCGCGCTTTGCGATTTGCGGCGCTGCTGGATGCGCTGGTAGAGTCCTGACTTCTCCCACTTCTCCAGCCGCTGCGGCTCGCGGATGACGAGATCCGCCTTCATGGGAAAATCGGTTTTCGGGAGATGGACAGTATCTTTGTAGTTGGGGGCAGCGTCGCTCATAGGAGAAAGGCGCGCACCCTAGTACTGCCCAGGGGGAGGGAAAGAGAAAATGCAGCCGGAAGAGGCGGGGGCTTCCGGTTACTCTTTGGCCACGCGGAAGTAGAGCCGTTCGGTGGTGTTGGGCAGGCCGGTGACTTCGATGTCGGTCAGCGAGCCCTCGGAGGCGATGCGCGACTGGACCACGGCCCATGCGGCGAGGTCATTCGACTGTTCGATACGATAGGTGACCCATGGTTCCGAGCGCCAGCGCAGGAGCAGCCGGCGTGTAGCGGCGGGAGGGGCATCGTGAGTCAGGGTGTGCAGCACGACGGCGGGCTGGTGCGTTATATTAAGCCTGACGGCACCGCGGTCAGTGACGGAAACTCCGTCCACGGCAATGCGGTAGGTCACTCCGGCGGAGGCGCGGAAGGTGAGGCTGCTTTGCGGCGTTCCGGGAGTGGCGTCATCGTTGGCCGCGATGAACGTGAGGTTGTTGAGCGCGCTGCCCAAATAGATTGAGAGCGCGGTGTCTATGGCGCTGCCGAGAGTATCCACGCTGAAATCCCCGGCGGCTGGTGCGGTCCATGTGAACCACAGAGAGCCATTGGCGGCATTGCCGTGCGCGGGTTCACCGGCCTGAGCCGTGGCGCCGCAGTTGTTGGCGGAAGCCGTGAGGGAAGCGGCGGAGCCGAGATGAGAGGCCGCGGTGAAGGTGTCGTTGGCCGGCGGTGCAGACGGGGTGAGATTCAGGAAAACCGTGCCCCCGGCTCCGTCGCGGCCACGCACGCGAAAATGATAGACTGTGCCCTGCGCTGCGGTGAAGCAAACCAGCGAGGCCTTTTCCCCGCCGTCGTCGTCATCGGTGCCGGTTGTGGTGAGCCCGGTCAGTTCACTGCCGGTGAAGACGTCGAGTACGGTATCCAGGGAACTGCCGGAGGTGTCCACGCGCCAAAGACCGCTGCCCGGGGCCGTCCACGTCCACCAGATGGACCTGCTGGAGGTGCCTTCCGACGGCTCGCCGGATTCGAAAGTAGCACCCAGGTTGCTGGAAGCCGCACTCGCAGTGGAGCCGTAAAGGGGCAGCGCCGCCGCGAAATCATCATGCAGCGGTCGCTGGGGAAGTCCGGGCTGCGTCGTGACCTGGAACGGCGACTCGCCAACGGTCGGGCTGGAGCCTCCAAGCAGCCGGAACACGCGCGGATTCCAGACGGTGTGGCCGCCGGCAGCGCCCCACAGGCCCAGGTAGGCCGGGCCGGTGTTTTCCAGGTAGATCACTTCGATGTCGTAAGTCCCCGGCTGGAGGAGGACGCGGCCGAAAACATCTGCGCCGCTGGCTGTGGCCTGGAATCCGTCAGGAAGTGTCCGCGGCTGGGTTAGTGCGGTGTTCGGAGAGGACACCGACCAGTTTCGGCTGCCGGGAATGCGCAGCCGCGCGCCGTCATCGCACAGGAGGCAAAACGTATATTCTCCTGCGGTGGCGATGCGCAGCGTGGAGCGCGCGCCGAGTGCGAAGTTTTCGTCATTGCCGGGAAGATTTCCGGGGAATGCTGTCCGGGGCAAGCCGTGGCCGCCGCCGCCGGCCTCCGGGTCCTGGAAATTCAGGACGGGTCCGGTGTCAGTGACGGTGTTCGGCTGCGGCACACCGGACCAGTGAGCGAAGACTTGAGTGAAGGCTTCGTCGAGCGAAGCGGCTCCGTTGCGAATGACACTGACATTCCAGCCGCTAGCGAGGGAGCAGGCCTGGGCGAGGCGGACGAAATCCACTTCCCACGTCGGATCGCTGCGCCGGATGCTGGTGTCGTAGGAAGCGTGGAACTGGAACCTTACGGTGTCCCCGGTTTCGAGGACTCCGAGACTGGCGACACTCGTGCTGAACGAGGTGACGTAGGACGGGGAATCGCCGACAAAGGCTTCCTCCGTGCGAATGTCGGCACCGCTGGTCGGCTCGACGATGCCGAGGTATCCGTTTTCAAGAAAACTGGAGCCGGGCACGACACTAAAGGGCTCGCCGTTGATGCTGGCGCGCAATTGGCCGCCGTCCCAGTTGCCTCCTTCGAAACTGTGGCGGTGGTCGAAGTAGAAAAGCGCCTCGCCGGTGCAGGTGGCAGTAATGACCGGGCTGGCCAGCTTGGTGGAAGGGGCCAGCATTACGGTGCCCTCCTGACCCGCGGTGGCCCACGTGCCCAGTGCGGTGTTGTAGGTCCATGGTCCTTCGAACGGTCCGTTGATGTTCGTCACCGTCCAGCCGCCTCCGTTTCCGTTGAAACTCTGTGTGTAAATGTCCCGGGATTCAGTTCCCGGGTCGAGTGTGCCTCCGGGGACCGTGTCGCCAATGAGGCGGAAAGCGGAATCCACCACGGTGTGTGCGCCGCGGGCGGCGAAGACTTCACAGTAGGCGCCCCCGTCGCGTTCCCAGGTGACGAACTCCACGGCATAGACGCCGGGCTGCAGGAAAGAGACGCCGAGGGTGTCGGCATTTCCTGTTAGACCGGGATAGCTGAGGGTGTCGCCACTGTGTGCGGGGTTCGCGGGGTTGGAAGGATTGAGCCTCACACTGGAGGTGAATGAGGCTCCGAAGACACGCAGCCTTGCCCCTTCGCTGCTGGAGAAGCCGAATGTGTAGTCATCCGCTGCCGGGATCTGAATGAACGTGCGCGCCACGGTGACGAAGTCGTTGTCGTCGCCGCTCGCGAGGCCCTGCGGTGTCAGGTTATCGGAGGCAAATGGTTCTTCCGCCGAGAAGAATCCGCCGCTGCCCGGAGCGTCAGGATCCTGGCGGTTAATGAATGAGGCGGTGGCACTCACCACGGTGGCGTCCGGGTCAGCGGCAACTGCGAGGGCATCATTCAGCGACTGGATGGGAGTGGCCGGTGAGCGGAATATCTCCCGGACTTCCCAGGCAAATTCCGCGCTGATGCCAGCTTCCGCCGCACCGAGATCGGCGAGGCCCCACAACACGCGCGGCAGTCCGCGCTGATCGGTGGGCGAAGTGGAGGCAGTCGTGCGGTCGAGCGCAGGGCTGGAGGCGCGCGGCGGCATCGTGGGTGTGGGGCCACCGTAAAACGCCAGGGGAAAAAGCCGGGGCGCGGCGTTGAGGGCGGGCGGGCCGGAGTCGGTGCCGGCACCACTGTTCTCCATGGATTGGATGAGATTGGCACCGGTGCGGGTGAGCGTGCCTTCATTGTGAATATCGGCACCGGCGGGCGCAGTATTGCCGGCGACAATACTGCCGCCGAGGACGAGCGTGGAAAAACCAGCGATGGCACCGCCAGCGGTCGTGGCGCTGTTGTTGCTGAGGGTACATTCAGTGACCGAAAGCGGGCCGTGGCTGCGCAGCGCGCCGCCGGAGGCAGCGCTGTTGGCTGCGAGCGTGCAAAGCGAAAGTAACGCGTTGCCGGTATTGTAAAGTCCGCCCCCTTGTCCCGCGGTGTTACCGGTGAGCGTGCAGCGATGCAGGGACAGTGCGCCCTGGTTATTGATGGCTCCTCCGTTTCCGCCGGGTGCCGCTCCGCCGGTCAGGGTCAATGCGCCCAGAGTTAGGTCCGTGCCGGTGCCGGTATTGAATATTCGGGACGTGCCGCCGCCGCTCAGGGTGACGCCGTTTTCAAGGGAAGAGGCATCCACCACCAGAGTCTGCGCACCGGTGGCGATTTCACCGCTGGTGAGCACGACGGTCAGTCCGCTGAGGGATTCAGCGAAGTGGATCTGATCCGGGCCCGGCTGCGCGAGTGCTGCGGCCGCGGCGGCCCGCAGCGTCCCGGCTCCGCTGTCCGAGCCTTTGGTGACCATGATGGGCTGCGCGTTGATAAGAATGTTGTCCAGCCACTGGCGCGAGACGTTAACCCCCGATCCAGTGGCCGCCCCCCAGCCGTAGCGGGGGCCGTTGCGTTCGATGAATCCTGGCAGAAGCAGGCCGGCGAAGAGCACGGTGTTGCCGTGCTTCACGTCGAGGAGTCCGCCGGGACGCAACCTGATGTGGACGCCAGTCCACGCGTTGTTGTGCGCCTCGAATGCCACCCGCCCGGCCAGGAGGTTGTTCATACTTACCGTCACTTCGTGGCCCGGTTCACCGGGGTCCGTGCGGGTGTCGAAGGAAACAATGAGTCCGGTGCCGGCTCCTTCTTCGTCCCACGGGCCGTTAGGCACATTCGTGCCCCAGCAAAAACTGAATCCCTCCGCCGGATCCGCGCCGCCGTCTCCGCAGAACACGTCAAACGTGACATCGAACGCGCTCACCGGAGCGCCTCCGGTGGGGATGTCTATCACCAGCGACCCGGACAATCCCGCGGCGGCATCGGTAAGCCGCAGCGCGCCGCTGTTGCCGGTGCCCCCAGTGGGAATGCGTCCGGCATGGCCGAACACATTGACTCCGAACGGGAGACCGGCGCCGTTGAAGTCCAGGGTGAAACCAGGCGCGGACAGAGCCGACATCGCAAGAGTTCCGGCGATGGCTGCGGTGCGAAACAGTGTAAGGGGACGGTTCATGGGTGGAGCGTTAAGGGGAAAACCGGTGTTGCAGAACAACCTGCCGCTGTCGTCCGGTTTCGACAGACTTTTTACATGACTTCACGCCGATTAGCCATGCCTGATCTTCGATTGTTCTGTCCGGCGGGACAAAAAATGCGGATGCGGGGAACTGAAGCCGCGCGCGGCATCTCCGCCGGGCGGATGCGCTCACCGGACGGGGAGAAGATTTTGCCCGCCGAGAAACCAGTTGTTGACCATATTGAATCGCCGAAATAAAAGGAGCCGCAATTTCCGCCCCCTCAGAAACAACCCTACCTTCGCCCCAGGATTTATGACTAAACGCCATGCCCACATCGGAGCCGCTCTCTGCGCGGTGCAAGTGCTCGCCGCCTCCAGCGCGCTTGCCAACAACATCCAGGTGACCAGTGTCACGCTGCAAAATATAGATACTACCGCCAACACGGCGAACGTGCAGTTCAACCTGAGCTGGGAAAATTCATGGCGGGTCGCGGCCGGCCCGGCCAACTGGGATGCGGCCTGGGTGTTCGTGAAGTATCAAACCGGAGACTTAATCTGGAAGAGTGCGGCTCTCGAACTGACGGACGCCAGTCACTCGGTGCCGGCGGGAGCCACTCTTGACATGGGGGCAACCGGCACTCGCGGCATGGGAGCCTTCATTTACCGGTCTACCGCCGGGACGGGGAACAACGCTTGGGCTAATATCAAGCTCAAGTGGAACTACGGGCAGGACGGTGTTCCTGATACCGCGCTGGTCACGCTCGATGTGCATGCTGTGGAAATGGTTTACATTCCATCCGGATCGTTTTCGGTCGGCGACGGTTTGACCCGTGTCGGTGCCGCTGATATTGCCAGCCTCATTGACGGAACCGTTCCTGCAAACGCCGCCCCTTATACGATCATCAATGCCGGTCCCACCGCCACGGGTCCAGAGGCTGGGAAACTCTCGGCGACTGGACTCGTCGCAAATACCTATAAAGCCATCCCGACGACCTTCCCCAACGGTTTTGATCCCTATTATATCATGAAGTATGAGGGCAGCCAGGGACAGTGGGCGGCGTTCCTCAACACGACCTCCAAACTGCCGGCCATTGCCTACTCTTATTTCGAAAACCTCACTAGTATCGTCCCGCCGGTTGTTCCTCCCCGGGAGCAACTGGTGGGCCGTCAGGTGTTCTTCAGCAGTGATTTGCCCCCGCCGGCGATCATTCCCGGTCCTGTTGGCCCGGCACCGCTGAATCCGGTGCCCCCTGTTCCCACCCGCCCCATCGTGCAGGCGAAATTTCCGGATCGCGCCTTCATCGCTTCCCCGGCCACCGTTCCCGCCACCCCGACATCGGATGCCGCGGCACTTGCTTATCTCGACTGGTCCGGTCTGCGTCCGATGACCGAGTTTGAATTTGAAAAAGCCGCACGGGGTCCGGTTCCGCCCGTTCCTGGTGAATTTGCGTGGGGCACGGCGGATGTGGCGCTCCTTACTTATGGTGCGCCGGCCGCGGGAACGACCGCGCTCAGCAATGACGGACTTCCAAATGAAGGCCCGGCGGTGAACTACAACGAAGCCGGCGGCAATGCGTATGTGCGCGCCACCATCCTGACCCTGGTCGCCGGCGGACCGATTCTCGGCCCGGTTCGTGTCGGCATGTTCGCCAAACCCGCCTACACCGGCCCGACGCCTCCCCGCATTCAGAGCGGTTCCGGCTATTACGGGGTCATGGACCTCACCGGGAATGTTTCTGAGCTTGCCGCAAAGTGGGCGTTCCCCCTCGCCGCCAGCGCCACCGCTGTTTTCGCTAGTGAGCACGGTGACGGTCTCCTCGGCGCCAACGGACTCAGCAATGTGGCGGGCTGGGCTCTCACGCCCGCAGGAGCCACGTTCTTCGGTCTGCGCGGCGGAAGCTTTGCCGAAGCCGCCGCTCCCGCCTCGCAGCGCTCGCTGCTCGTCGCCGGCACCCTCACCAATCCCGGCATCCGCGGTGTGCGCAGCGCTCCTGTTGGCGGCCCCTGATCCAGGTGCACGACCGCGCTGTGTAATCCGCGACCTCCCAGAGCATTCATGCGAAAGCCCCCGGTCATCCGTCTTTTGTCGTTCGCTTTGACTGCGGTCGGTTTGCTGTCGTCCTCCGCGAGGGCCCAGTACACCGGCAGCGGGTCGGGAGCTGACGGTTATGCGATTTCCGGTTTCAGCTACCTGCCGCTGGACGGCGTGCTGCTGCTTTCACCAGCTTACACCGCCAGCTTGAATGGCGGTGATGGCTTCAGTAAAAGCGGGAGTGCGTTCACGGTTCTCGATGGTGCGGCGCTCCCGGCCCAACTCTTCACCGCCACCGGCAACGGCGGCGATGGCTTCAGCGCTGCCGGCCGGGTCTATGTGCCACTTGATGGCGGCGCTCTTCCCTCACAACTCTACACCGCCACCGGCAGCGGCGGCGACGGCTATTCCCGCAGCGGGTTGTTCAGTCGCGCCCTCGACGGTGCGGTGGCCTTCCTCGCTGCTTACCGCGGCGGCAGCGGCGACGGCTATGACGGGAGCGGACTGGAAAACACCTTCATCAGTCCGGAAGCCGCAGTGCTCGTGATCTATTCCGGCGGTCCTTCCGGCGGTGACGGTTATGACTTTGACGGTTTCCGCTTCTCCAGCCTGGGCTCCGATACGGCACCGGTGGAAATGTATTCCGCTACAGAGAGTGGCGCGGACGGTTACGATACCGGCGGTGTGCAGTATCTCCCTCTCGACGGTGCCTCTGCTCCCGTTGCTCTCTATGCCGGTTCGACCAGCGGTGCCGACGGTTACGACCGCGACGGAACGCCGATCCTTTCCGTCAACGGTGAGGCAGCGATAGACTACGCCTATCGCAACGACGGCGGCGACGGCTACAGCCTGAGCGGATTTCGTTACGGCCCCCTCAGTCCGTCGCCCGGGCCGCCTGTGACTGCGCTTTACGCCGGCAATCAAGGCGATGGCTACGACAGCCAGTCACTTCCCTTCGTGCAGTATCTCGGGGGCGGTGAGGCCGCTTCTCCCATCACTTTTGCGGGCTGGCTGAGTTCCCGTTTCTCAGGGGATGAAATCGCGGCCGGTCTCGGAGCGCCTGCCGCCGATGCGGACTTCGATGGTCTCGGAAATCTCCTCGAATACGCCATCGGCAGTGATCCCCGTGTCGCTGATGCCTCGCTGCTCGGCCCCCGCTTCCGACTCTCGAACCTCTCTGATTTCGGCTTTCCGGCGCTCCCGGATTATTTTCTCACCGCCTACGTCCGCCGCAATCCGCTCGCGCTCGATGCCGTGTTGAGTGTGGAAGCCTCCAGCGATCTTGCGTCTTATTGGAGCACGGGCGAAACCATCGTGGTGGAGGCAGTGCCCACGGCCTTGCTCGTGCGGGACCGGTTCGGTGTGGAAACCGACCCGCGCCGCAGTATGAGATTGAAGGCTGCGCTCAATCCCTAACGTCGGGGAAGTCCCGGCGGAGCCATCCACGGTCCTGCGGCATCCTTGTGCCAGGCAGGGAACCTCAGTCGCATTCCCGTCATGGCGGATTGGCGGTGTTTTAGGGTTGTCCCCTCCCGCACACTACGGAGGGCTGGTTGCTTTTTTTACTTTTTCCTCCTGAGCCTTTTCGAGCCTCTTCTTCGCCAGAAGCAGTTGAACCCTGACCACCTTGTCTTTCTGATCCGCGGCTTCCTCCAGCGTGGTGATGACGGCATGCAGCAACTGCCCGGCTTCGTCAGGCCGGTCCTGTTTGATGAGCAGTTCGGCGAGATCGGATTCATAGGCACAGCGCCCAAGATCCTGCGGGCGCACCTTGCCGATAAGGCTAATCAATTCGCGGAGAGCCGTCTCATGGCGGGCTTTGTCCGTCCGCTTTTTCATGACTTCGACATGGGCGCGGAGAAGTTCCTCCGCTTCCGGGCCGAGAGTCCCGTCGGGCAGGCGGATGCGCTTGAGCCAGTCCGCATTGAGTTCGTCAGCCTCCTTGGCGCGCTGGACCGCAATCAGAGCCCGCGCGCAGGCCGCGACACGACTAATGGTGCTTTTGTGCGAGGGGCCCAACTGGACATCAAACTCGCGCACCGCGTCGCGATGGAGGGCAAGGACGCCCTCGATATCGGAGCGGGCATTGCGGAGTTCGAGCAGCATATTGAGGGCGCTGCCGGAATCGCTCCCGAGCGGGCCTGAGGTTTTCCAGAAGATTTCGAGGGCCTGCCGGGCGGTCATCGCGGCTTCGTTGTCGAGATTCGCCGTCACGCAGAGTTTCGCGTGCCGCATCAGCGCGCGGCCGCTTTCGAAACTGTCCTTTCCAAACTGCGCTGCGGCGAATTTGATATTTTCCCGGCCGAGGTGGAGGGCCTCCTCCCGCCGGTCGCAGGAGAAGAGCGCCTGGGCATACTCCGATTTGTATGAGATCCGGTTAGCCGCACTGACGGCTGACGGTTCCTGATTCACCATCCGGTCCAATTCCTCAAGCAGCCTGACCGCTTCCTCCTGTTCGAGCTTTTGGGTCGAATTGTTATGACTCTTCCCGAGGGCAAAAAGGGCGCGCACGGTTTGTGAGTTTCCGGCAGTGCCGCGTTTGCGCGCCGCATTCAGCAGCGAACGGAGTGCGTTTATCCCCTCGGAACGGTGGTCGTTCTGTGACGTCTGCTGCCGGGCAAGATCGAAGCGCAGGTTCCAGAGCTGCGGATCTGTGGGATCAAGGTGCGCTGAGGCGAGAGCGAGAGCTTCGCTGCGAAGCCGGAGGCGGTCGCCGCCGGGGGCAATTTCGCACACGGCGGTCAGGAGACGGGATTTGCTCAAGGGCGATCCGGAAAAGCGATCAACGCGCTTCACCAGTTCACTCACCAGATCCTCGCGCGCCAGCGGCCGTCCGGATTTCGATGATGCAAGGGTGCTGATCGTGTCCAGCATCACCCTGGTCGCAGCATCCGCATCATGGAGTTGCCGGCCGGCGTCGGCAGCGCTGGCTTCAGCCCTTTCGGTGCTGGCCTCCGCGGCCTTCAGGGCGTGCGTGGCACGCACCGCCTGCCACAGGGAAACGGAGGCTCCCGCGACCAGCGCGGCACCGGTGGTTAAGGCGGCGCTCACCGCAGTCTTGTGACGGCGGGCCCACTTCCACCATCGCTCCACCCGGCTCACGGGGCGCGAGTGGACGGGCTCGCCGAGCAGGAAGCGATTGAGTTCATCAGCAAGGAACCCGGCTGAGTGCATGCGGCGCGCCGGGTCTTTCTCAAGACAGCGCGAGACGATGGTGACCAGATCGCGATGCAGGAAGGTGAAGCTGTAGGAAGGGCGCTGGGTGGCCGGTTTTGCCTCCGCGCCGTGATTCGATGCCGAAGGAGCCCGCGAGTCGAAAACGGTTAGCGGCTCAGCTTCCGTCAGGACGACCCGCCGGACAATTTCAGCGGAATTACTGCCGTTGAAAGGCAGCCGGCCCGAGAGCATTTGGTAGAGAATCACACCGAGCGCCCAGACGTCGCTGACCGTACTGATGTCATTGGTGCGGCCGGCGGCCTGCTCCGGCGACATGTAGTGAGGGGTCCCCAGCAGCGCGTTGGAATGCGTGAGTCCGCTGTCCCCTTCGGCAAGTTTTGCCAGGCCAAAATCGGTGAGGAAGGGCTCGCCGGTTGAGTCGAGGAGGATATTGCCCGGCTTGAGATCGCGGTGCAGCACGCCCCGGAGATGAGCGTGATGCACTGCCCGGGCCACTTTGGTCATCAGCGCCACTGCTTCCCCCGGCGGGAGGGGGCCGTCTCTCAGCCGGTCTCCCAGCGAGCCCCCGTTGATCAACTTCATGGTGAAGAACGGCTGCCCCTGATGCTCGCCGATTTCATAAATGGGAACAATGTTGGGATGGTCGAGGTGCGCCGCGGCACCGGCTTCTGCGCGGAAACGTATGCGGTCCGAAGAGGACGAAAACACATAGCCGCGAATCATCTTCAGCGCGACGGAGCGGGAGAGCCGGGTGTCTTCTGCTTCATAGACTACACCCATTCCGCCGCGGGCCACTTCCCGCCGCAGCTCGTATTCTCCAAACCTCCCGGTTGGTCCGCCGTCAGCGATTTCGGAGAACTGCGGGCCCCCGCCGGACTCCGCCTCGTCAGGATCGGACGCCAGAGCCTCGCGGAACGCACAGGCCAGACAGACACCGTCCGGGTCGAGCTGAGCAGCGCACTCGGTGCAGGGTGTGGCAGTGAGGGAGGTGGTTGCCATAAGGCGGAACCGGCTGCCGGTGCCGGTCGGATGGGAACGACTGCGCCGGGTCATTTGAGGGGCGGCTATTTTTAACCGAATCGGCGCTGCTGTCCAGCCGTGTTACTTCCCTCAAACGGTGGAACCGGTGGCGGTTGCGCCCCTGACTCAGGCGCAGCAGCCCGGGAATCACCCCTTCGTCAACAACAGCAGCAGATAGCGCAATTCCGGCTCTACCTCGCGTGGATCGCTGACGACCCGCTCAACCTCCCTGCGGAGAATCCGCCCAAACCGGGACCTCAAATCCGATGCTGCCTTCCGGATGGCTCCGGGTGAAGCGTCGAATCGCGCCGCAACTTCCGCCGGCCCGCCCATGCCGGCGTTCCCAAAGGCCACAGCCCGGAGCGCGGCAAAATACTCCGCCCGCTCGCCGCTGTCATGCTCGGCACAGAGCTTCGCCATCGCCTGGTCATAGACCGAGCGGGCCCAGCGGCGGTCGAATGCCTCCTCGGGGGTCTCATTTTCTGTCAGGGCCAGATCCCGGAGGGAATCGAATTCATCCAGGGGCACTACCATCGCCCCGCCGCCCCGTTTATCCCTGTTTTCATGGCGCAGCTTGTTCGACAGCCAGTTCCGGAAGGCTGCGCTCAAGAATGCCCGGAAGCGGGTCTCCCGGCGCTCCACCCGCTGCATCCCCTCGCGCGTGAGCAGCTTTGCGAGAAACCCCTGCACCGCGTCCGCTGCCTCCTCATGAATAAGACCGCGCTGCCGTGCCAGCGCGTAGAGCGGTCGCCAATAAGCCCGTGCGAGGCAATCCATGGCTTCCATCGCCGCAGAGTTGTCTTCGCCGCTGGCACCCGCCACCTGCGTCCATTCAGTTGCGGGAAACAAACCGTTTTGATCTGCCTCCGGTATGATCGTTGTGGGAGCGTCGTTCATTACTTATCTGTCAGGGATCAGGGGAAAGAACTGTTTCCTCTCCAATGAACATAGGCCGCCCCCCCGGACACGCAACTGCGGGGGACGGAAGTTATCGTCCGCCCCGCGCCGCGGTGCCGTTTACTGCGCGGTGAGTCCGCATCTGCGTAGCTCCCGGTTTTTCCCGTGATCCGGCTTCGTTTTGACCTTATCGGCAGTGAATGGAGTTTCCTTCTACACGATGGACGCAACTGGCTCAGGCTACGCTGAACGGCGACTCCGCTGCCGGCGAGGCTCTGGCCGTTTTTTGCCGGGACTATCGCCGCCCGGTCATGCGTTTCCTGCGGTGGCGGGGGCTGCCCGAGGACTGTGTGGAGGATATGACGCAGGACTTTCTCTTGCACTTGCTCAAGCATTCCGCGCTGAAGCGTGCCGACCGCGCCCGGGGCCGGTTCCGCTGCTACCTCTGTGCCGCGCTGGTGCGGTTCATGTCAAACGATGCCAGGCAAAACGGCGCACTCAAACGCGGCGGTGGCGTGGCACAGTTCAGCCTCGATGCCTCCGGCGACTTCGGTGAGGAACTTCCGGAACCCTCCGCCGGCGAGGCGCTGTTCCTCGACCGGGAGTGGGCTCTCAATGTCATGGAGCGCTCCATTGAGGACATCGGGTGCGAATGGATCCGGTCGGGCAAAACCGGGCGCTTCAC
>JANNVM010001118.1:0-5029 GCA_031414455.1 Verrucomicrobiota bacterium | reverse complement strand
AGTCCCATCAGTCGTCTGCTCATCGCATAAAGTCTTGAAGTGGCGGATGTCTTTCTGCCTAACTAGTGGATCAGCGACAGATGTGATGGATACGGATGGCCTTTATAGGCGACGGATCTGATGGATATGAACGGGGTTTGGAGGGCATGGGTGATGGTTTTGCCACACAGGAGTGTGATCGGCGACAGATTTGTGGGTTTTGGCGCGGTGGGGAGTCATCTCTTACTGTTGGATATGACCGGCGGTCTCCGTGGCGGCTTTTGGCCACTCCCAGTGCCCGGGGCGAAGATTTTCCTCGCCAATTGTAAGGAGAATCCCAGCACCGACTGGCTGCCGATGACGATGAAGTGCTCCTCACCCGTCGTTCCTTTAGACGCCCGCAGGATGTGTTCGAGGTCGGCGCGCTTCATATCGTTTGAGAATCTCCCGCCGCTTCTCCTGCGGCATCAGCAACGCAAAGGGGCTGCTCTGGCGCATCCGGGCCGCGTCTTCGCTGCGATCCTCCAGCACCCGCAGCACACCGGTCACGCCTTCCCCGCGAATCACGTCCACCCATTCCTGCAGCGCATCCTTGCTGTGCATGGAGAAGTCGGGATCGCTCATGCGGTGCTCGATCCAGGCACTCACGAGCCCGAGTTTCTCAGGGGACTGCCGCAGGATATCCGCGATCACCTGATCCATCTCGTAGCTGCGCTCATCCATGACTTGATGCCAGTTCACGGTGCCAGCCTAAGTCAGCCCGCGGAGTCAGGCAACTGCTCGCATCGCTTCCAAATACAGTTTGCGGCTCTGCGTCCCGCGGCGCATTCTCCTCCATGAAACCGCCTCCCCTGCGCTGGTTAGCCGTTACCGCCGCCGCGGCCGCCGCCGTCCTGTGCTGGTATTTGTTAACCAGGGAGCCCGACGCCACGCCGCGCACGGCGGGGAAAGGCATGGCCCCCGCGGCCCTGGTGACTGGAAAGGGGGCCGCACCATCACTGAAGGAGCCGATGCCGAAATTCGGAACTCCTGAGTTCAAGAGCGCCCTCAAAGAGCGGGGCAAAAAGTGGCTCGAATCCCGGGGACGCGATGCCGTGGGTCTCATCGCCATGTGGGAACTTACCGGCGACCAGCGATTCCTTCAGGAGGCTCACGAGAGGTTTCCTGATGAGCCGCGTGTCTGGGTAGCCATGCTCCAAGATGGATTAACCCCGTCCGCAATTGAACGCATGATCGCCGCGGAGCCGGACAATCCCGAATGGCTCTATCAGAAGATCGAGTTGGTTACTACTACTCCGGGAAGCAAATACCAAGGCGACCCAATCATCTCACTCCTGCGCCAAGCGGCGGCCACGAAAGGCCGCCGTGACAACCACCTCCTTGAGAGCATGCAGCGCGTCCGCGAAACAAGCCTCGCTCTGGGCGTTGGCCCCGGAGACGCCGTGCGACTGGCCCTCGTCCTATTAGACAATGTCAGACCCACAGTATCCTATGCCGTAATGCAGGTCCTCGGAGAAGAACATCAGGCCGCAAAACTCTCGGGAAGTGAAGACCGTGTCCGGGAGATTATGGAACTGGGGATTGCCACGGCCGATAAATTCTCCAGCGCACGACTGCTCACATTATCCGAAGCAGGGCGAATGTTCCGCCTGAAAAAGAGCCTTTTGGCGGACCTTTCCGATGATACCATGATCGGCACCAGCGGCCGCACAGTTGCTTCTTTCCGGGCGGAATTAGTAGCGTGGTCTCGCGTGACCTCTCTGGTCCCTCATGACCCGTTCTCTCCTCACATCCCCGATACTGCCACCGATGAATTGGCGGTCACCTATTTCAACTTATTCACAGCGTCTGGAGAAGCAGAGGCACTGTTATGGCTCCGGCAGCAGACCGTAAATGAGAATTGATGGCCCAACGCGGGCGGCAGAGAGTGAGCCGGAAAGATTTCCCCCGCCAATTGTGAGGGGATCGTCCGTGTCAGGGCCATGCAACTGGTTCTCCTGACTCTGGTCTCCGTGGCGGCATGTGGACGGTCTTTCGTGACCGGGAGGCTGGGGCGCGACGCCCTTTGAGGCGAATCTAAGCGGCGGGATGGCGCGGTCTCTGCCTGGCATTCCGGCAGCACGGGCCTGCGGCTGGCGAGCGGACGGGGTCCGGGAATTCCTTAAAAACCACAATTCGACGGCTGAAAATGGCCCTCCCGGTTCAGAATGTGCCAAAACGGCACGGTTTAGGGTCCGCAAAATTTTTGCGGACCCCCGCAGAACTTTGGCGGACCCCCAGCGAAGTCCGGCGGACCTCCGCGGAACTTCTGCGGACCCCCGCAAAAATCCGGCGGACCCCCGCAAGAATTTTGGCGGACCTCCGCGGAAACCAAACGGACCTCTGCGGAATTTTGGCGGACCCCCGCTGGAGTCCGACGGACCTCCGCTGGAATTCGGCGGACCTCCGCCGGGACGGCGTGGACGTCCGCCTGAAATCCAGGGATACCGCCATGCCTGCCGGCGGTCCCCGCCTTGAAGCCTGGCGCACTGGCTCCGATGGCATGCCGGAATTCCTCCTCACCAGTAATCGGTGATCAGTAATCAGTTGGCAGCCCGCCGCCGGCCGGGCATTCTCGTGCGTGCGCCGGAACGGTGGCGCTGCTCTGATGAAAAGAGACGCGCTCTGTAATAAACGACCAACCTGCTGTCAGTTTTCTCTCTCACCCACTAATTCGCTTTGAAGATGTTCCCTCGAAAGCTTGGAGTGGTTTGTCTGGGAGTCATTTGCATCTTCGCATTGCTCGGCGGTGCCTTCGGTCTAATGGCCGCTGTGGCGGATGGTGTCTACTACTACAACATTCACACAAAGATGATTGAGTGTAATGAATTTGTGAAGGTCCACCTGAAAGCACAGGGACGATTCCCCTATAGGGCAACGATGGATGATTGGAGCCAGAAGCATGGTGTGTTCCCCGGCTTTAGTCTGGGCGCTCCGGGAGCGGATGAGTCTTTCGACCTTTTGGAGGGGCGATGGGGTTCAGGAGATTACAGAATCGCCTATTGGGACGGCGATCGGCATGAGTTTTTCAATTCCTGGGATCAATCATTTACGACCTCAACAGCCAAGCATTCGGGAACTGCGTTGCTCATCGGGATAACGTCCTTTGCTCTCGGCGCACTGACTTGGCGGATGAGGCAGCGCGTTGCCGCTACTGTGCAGCGGGAGTAAGAAGACAGACTTGGTGTCCTCCCGGCGGGTGCTTTCCGTTCATCCTTCCATGAATGAGGGATGGAATTCCCTGCCTTTTAATGGGATGGGGTTCAGAACCACCGGCATCATGAAAATACTTCACCGTTTCTCCCTGACTGCGGCGTTCCCGTTCCTGATGATGATGGCGGCGTGGGGGAAGCCGGCTCCGGCGAACTTGACCGGGACCAGCCCGCCGGGGGAGGTGGAGCCTATCAAGGACATGAAGGTGCAGTGCGCGGGGGATGCGGCGGGGGTGTTCCCCTCGCCGACGGCGCGGGTGCTGGCGTCCGCGGAGCAGGCGGACGGTCGGATTCTCGTGGGGACGGATGATACGCCGGTGCCGCGCCTGCGGCGCTTTTGGCCGACGGGCGCGGAGGATACTTCGTTCGCGGCCCCGGAGGGGGTGCCGGCGAACGCGATCAACGTATTGCGAAACGGGGACGTGATCGTTTCCAAACTCGACTCGAACTCGCGGGGGGACTGGAGTCAGGTGCGGCTCTCGGGTCAGGGCCGGTGGAAGTCGGGCACGGATGATCCGGGATTGATGGGGAAGATCGCGGGGGAACTGCCGGACCGCACGCTGGTGCTGAGCGATGGTACGAACGTGCGGCGCATCAGCCGGGACTGGACGGTGCTGCATTCCTATCCGTCAGCGAACCCGCCGGTGAATGACACGCCGTTCCCCAATGGCTTCCATAGTGCCGCGGCGGTGACGCACAGCGGGAAGGTGCTGTCGGCCTGGTGGCCGGACCGCGCGGGCGTGCAGTGGACGCTGGTGCGCATGAGCGCGGACGGCGTGCTTGATCCGTCGTTCGTGCCCGCCGTGGCGGGGTGGATTGATAACATCGTGCCGCTGGCGGACGGATCGGTGCTGCTCAACGGGGACATGACGGTGCCGTCGAATCCGGGGCGCCTGATATCGCTGGTGAAGTTGCGGGCCGATGGCTCGGCGGACCCGGGTTTCCACCTCGATCCGCGGGTGAAGCCGGGATCGGTGGGCCGCATTTCGGTGGATGACCGGCGGCGCATTGTGTTCGTGGAGTCGCCCATTTCCAACGTGGCAATTATCCGCCGTCTGCTGCCGGACGGCTCGCTGGACGAGGAGTTTGCCAGCCGCCTCGATCAGCCGGGCGATGACACGCCGTGGCTCGCGACGGAAAGCGGTCCGTGGACGCAGAAGAACGGACGCATCTTCGTCGCGGGTTCCATTGATCTGGTGAACAGCATAGACATTCCGCCAAACAACGAGATGGGCTCTTACTCCATGATGATGGTGAGCCTGCACGGCGAATCGCGCCGCTGCCCGGGATTCCTCGCACCGCCCTCGGAGTCGCCGCTCGTCGTGGCGGAGAACGGTGCGCCGCTCCGGATCACGCTGCGGCGCGTGCGGGGGAGTTATGGATCGCTCACGGTGCCCTACCGGATGTTCAGCGAGGTGGCGACCCTCGGCGTAACGGCCAAGGCCGGCTCGGACTTCCCGGCGCTGAGCAGATCGGTGACCTTCGCTAACGGTGAACAGGAGAAGACGATCACCATTCCCTTCACCAACGATGCGGCAGCGGAGCCGACGGAGGATGCGTTCCTCGCGTTTCCCAAAGTGCGTTCGTTCGATCCGGCGACGTGGCCGATCACGACGGATGCGGAGGGTGCGGGAGAGTTCTTCGGGCCGCGCTTTCCCGGGTATCACATCAAGCTGCTGGACGATGACTCCGCCGGTCTGCCCGGAACGCAGGACTTCGGCTACGCGCCGCAGTTCGCGCTCACGCCGGACGGCCAGGAGTGGGTGCTCGGCGGGGCGCTGCAATCCGGCGGCAGGCTC
>JANNVM010001117.1:0-2018 GCA_031414455.1 Verrucomicrobiota bacterium | reverse complement strand
CATTCGCCTATACCTGCACGAATTACCAGGATTGAAAGGACGCGCTATTGAAAACGTTCGCTAACATTTGGCTTGAGTTTACTCTTATCGATTGGCACATTGTTAATCGTATGATAATTCCGACTAACATTTAGCGTTGCGCGCTGGCTCGCTAAGGCTCGCAACACTCAAAGCAGGTTGGACAATCCCGTTCGGACTTGCCTGACAGCACCGGCACGGAACTGGGCGGCGGATGCGGACGCGGGGTGCGACCGCCAAATCATGTAAAAACCAGGCATTCCAGGTTTGCCAGGAATAAAGATATGCTAGTGTCTTTACAGCGGCGTTTTCATGGACACCGGACAGGATGATTCATGTCCAGCGCCATCCCGACGGCAGTCTCACCATTCGCACAGAAGTCGAAGTTCAAGTGCCCGCAGGAGCATCCATGCTCGAGGCCGAGGAGTGTCTGATGACCGCCGTCAACGAGGCCGGCACCGGTGTGACCGGGCGCCTGCTCGAAGCAAGGGATGCCGACGGCAAGCCGTTGACCCGCGAGGGCCGCATGTTTACCGCCAAGAGAACGAAGGAAGTTCGCCATGTGGAAACGCCTTATGGCTGCGCCGTGGTCGAACGGTGGGCCTATCAATCCAGTCTCGGCGGCGTTTGTCATTATCCGCTGGACCAGGCCGCCACCCTCATCGGTGCCGCCACTCCAAAGTTCGCGCAAATGGTCAGCCGCAAACTGGTGGAACTGCCCGCGGCCGAAGTTGTCAGGGATCTGCGGGCCAATCACGCGCGCAGTGTCAGCCTTGATTTCGTGCAGCGCCTTGCCGGACTGGTGGGAGCCCTGGCTGAAGCGGCGGTGCCCGTCTCCGACGGCGCGAGCCTGCCGCCGCCGGAAGAGGTGGTCACGGTTTCAGTCGGCGTGGACGGAGCCTGCGTGCTGATGGGCACCCGTGCGGAGGACGCCACGGCGGCGGACGGGCGCAAAGACCGTGTGCGGGAGTGGCGTGTCGCCATGGTCGGAGCCATCACGCTGTATGATGCCGCCGGTGAAAGACTGGGAAGCATTTATACCGCCACCGCTCCGCCCGAGGATAAAAGTGAGGGCAAGAGCGCCTTCTGGGCGGCGATGAAGCGGGAGGTGGCCGCGGTCAAAGAACGTTATCCGCAGGCTTGTTATGTGGGACTGAGCGACGGGGCGGCGGACTTCGTGCCGTGGCTGCGCGGGCACACGGAGAAGCTGGTGCTCGATTTTTATCATGCGAGTGGCTACCTGCATGCCGCGGCCGGAGCCTTTGCGCACGAAGTCCCCAAAGGAGAGGACGCGGGGTGGTGGTCGCAGGAGGCGTGCAGTCATTTGAAGCACGGGGAGGGAGCCGCCGCGGGCCTGCTGGAAGTCCTCGATGAGCGACTCCGGAGCACGCACCGGCTATCATCTGCGGACCGTGAAGCGGTGACCAAAGCGGCGACGTATTTTCGCAACAACCTGGACCGGATGGATTATGCCGGTTATCGTGCGGAAGGATTGCCGATAGGCAGCGGGGTCACGGAGGCGGGCTGCAAACTGCTGGTGAAAAAGCGGCTGTGCGGCCCGGGGATGACATGGGGATTTACCATGGCCGGACACATCCTCAAGCTGCGGGCGCTGGCCCACAGCGCCGGAGAGCGCTGGGCAGGCCTTTGGCGCACCATTCTAACACAAAAGGCCGCATGAGATTACATGATTTCACGGTCGCACCCGTCAGCCACGGCCCCAGATTCATCCGGGAAAGTCCCCGCCTTCACTGAGCGCGATCTCACTGCGTTTCGGCATCTGCGTCGTTTCCGCGAGGCGCTGGCCCGTGCGCAGCAGTCCGTGCCGGTGCATGATTCCTTCGCCGATCCCAAACGCCGCATGGCCCTGGGCGATTACCTCTGCCTCTTTCTCATGGGCCTCTTCAATCCCGTGGCCCGCACCCTGCGCGGCCTCCAGCAGGCCAGTTACTTTCCAAAGATACAGCGCGCGGTCTGCACGCGGCCGGTGAGTCTCGGCA
>JANNVM010001116.1:0-24596 GCA_031414455.1 Verrucomicrobiota bacterium | reverse complement strand
GTTCGGCTACAATCCAACCGATCCGCAGCCGAACGTGAGCCGCACGCCCGCGTCACGAAACTATGGCACCGTGAATCTGGCGGACACCGTTTCCCAGAACGTCACCATCAGCAATTCCGGCAATCTCATGGCGAACGTTTCACTCTCCATCAATCAGCCGGGCTCGACGGACGTGCGCGACTTCACGGTCAGCAGCAGCGGCTTCCAGTTGGAACCCGGAGGCAGCCGCACCCTGCCGGTTACCTTCCAGCCAAAACGGAGCGGCGCGCGCTCCGCCACCCTGGAGATCAGTTCCGATGACCCTGACAGCCCGCTGCAAACGATGACCCTCAGCGGCACCGGCCTCCAGGAGCCGAAGTACTTCCAGAGCCGGGATACCATTGCCTTTGGCGACACTCTGGTGGGAGCGACCGCCAGCGACACCATCACGATTGGAAATACCGGATCAGCGAACCTGACGATCAACTCGGTTTTGGTGAGCGGTGCCGGATTCACGGTCAGCCCTGCCGGGGCGGCGACGCTCACGCCCGGCCAGCAGCGGGTTTTTACGCTGACTTGCACGCCGGTGGCGCTCGGGGCCATGACGGGAACACTGACACTAAACTGCGCCGCCCCCGTCGGAGTGAAGACGCTGCCGCTCACCGGCAATGGCAGTGAGTCGCGCTGGCTGACCCTTCTGGACGCCGGCACCGCCGGCAGCACCGCGCAACTCAACGCGCTGAAGATGCTCGACGCCAGCAACGGCCTCGTCGTGGGCGCGCAGGGCACATTCCTGGAGACACGCAACGGCGGGCGCTCATGGACGCCGCGGCGGCTGACGAACCAGACCCTCAACGCCATCGCCGCGGACCAGACGGTTATTGACAACACGTTACTGGCACTCTATCACTTTGAGGAACCACCGGGCAGCACCGCCTATCTGGATGCTTCCGGCAATGGATTGCACGGCCTCGCGGTGGCCAGCCCCGGCACCGCCACGCTGTCGTTCGCCAATGGCCGGTTTGGCAGCGGACTGAACCTCGACGGCACCGACGACTATGCGGAACTCGGGAACCTCGCCCTGCCTTCGAGTTTCACGATCTCCCTGTGGGCGAAGTTCAGGGAGACAACGAATGGTCAGGCGATCCTCGGAAAAACCACTTCCACCGGCGGCAATCAATTGATCTTCGGCAAATACAACGACGGCCTGCAGGTCAACTTCGGCAGCCAGGTCTGGACCGTGCCCCATTTGCCGCAGCTCAACATCTGGACGCACTTCATCCTCCTCGGCAGCTTCGATTCGGTGGCCAACACCACCACGGTGACCATGTTCCGCCGCCCGCTCGACGGGTCAAGTCAAACCCTGGGCAGCAATGTCTTCACCGGGGTGGTGTCCACCAGCGGCGGCAAACGCTGGTCCGTGGGGCAGGAATGGGACAGCAGCATCCTGACCACCGATCACTTCAACGGCCTCGTGGATGAAGCCGCGTTCTTTGACGGCCAGCTAAACAGCACCGAGCGCACGGCGCTGTTCCTGAAAAATGGGACCCGGCTGATCATCGCCGGCAATGGCGGGCGGGTGTTCGAGACCTTCACCGAAGGCGACACCTGGGGCCAGGTGCCGGATCTGAACGTCTTTGGCTGGCGCAATCAGGCGCGCACCTTTTCGACCTACAACTGGTTCGGCGCGGCGTTTCAGGGAAACGATCTTTATCTGGCCGGAGCCATCGGTGCGGCGCAGCGGCTCATCATGCGCGAAGATCTGAATGTGGGTCTCGACGGCCTGGCAAACACGGGCGACGACGAGTTCGATGACATTGTGTTCGCCAGCCCATCAGTCGGCGCCTTCCCCGGCATGAAGGGCATCGTAAACGTGGGCAACACGATGCGTGCGGTGAGCAATGAAGGCGTGGTCTATTCGCAAAACCTGCCGGATGGCAGCGGCGCGTCCTTCTTCGCGCAGGCACTCAGCGTGGCCCCCAATTCGCTGAATGCCATCGGCACTCACGGACTGTTCAATCAATATACAGCGGTGGGGAATAACGGTTCCATTCTCCGCGCGGACAATGCCGCGCCCGCCGTGATCGCCAGCGGCACGACGGCGCATCTCCAGGGCATCGCTTTCGATGGGAACGTCACGCCGTCCTATCACGTTGTCGGCGACGGCGGCGTCTATCTCACCAGCGCCAACCTTGGAGCCAACTGGCAGGTCGTGGCCGATGGTCTGAGCGGCAACATGCGTGCCGTGGACATCAAGCGCGTTCCCGGCGGCGGGGCGACGGAATATCACACATGGGCCGCGGGGGCGAATCACACCATCAATTACCGACCGCCCGCCGCCGTCACCGGGCCGTTCTTCACCTTCTTCCCCGGCAAGCTGGACTTTGGTTTTGTGACCACGAACCAAACCCGCACGCTGAGCGTGACACTGGCCAACAAAGGCAAGCAGCCGCTCCAGATCACCAGCTTCGTCTTCACCGGCCCGGCGGCGGCCCGCTTCAGTCTCGGCACCACGACCGTGGACCGGCTGGAACCAGGCGACTCCACGGAACTCAACGTCCGCTACCGTCCGACGGTGGCGTCGGAATTCGACGCGGCGGAACTCTTCCTGACGACCAACGATCCGGTGCCCGCCTTCCGTCTCGCGCTGGAAGGCCGCTCCGCCGCCAACGAATGGCAGCCGATCACCATTCTCGACGCCGGGGCACCGTTCCCCGGTGAGGTCGTGAAGCTGGCGTTCACGTCTGCCACACGCGGCTACGCACTGGTGAATCCGGTCACCGGCGGTTCCGCCTTCTATCGCACCAATGACGGCGGAGCGACATGGACGAAGTCCACTTTCGGCAGCTTTGGCGGCACGCTCAAACTGGTGTCGCTGGCAGGCCTCCGGCCCAGTGGCACGACGACGGATGTCCTGATGGTCTGTGGAAAGGTCGAGGATGCCGCGGGTGCCTTTGTCAAAGGCCTGCTGCTCCGGGCCAATGTCAGCACCACGGCCTTCTCCATACCGGTCTGGTCGGATCACACCCCGATTCCCTCAGGACAATCCACGCAGCCGCTCCAGGTCGTGGACGTGGCGCTGGATGATCCGCTGCTCTTTGCTTCGACCACAAATCTGAAAGTGGCCGCCGCCACGTCCGGCAACAGCAGCAGCGCCAATGTCTGGCGCAGCACAGACTCGGGAACGACATGGACGGTGCCCGCAGACCGCCCGCCCAACTACAACGGTGGCCCGGTGGACCTCAAGGTCACGTCCGTCTTCACCCCCGTGCTGGCCGCGTCCGGCAGTCGCATCGAGTTCGGCGTCCACAATCAGGACTGGGGAAGCACTCCGACCGCTGTGGTCGCAGGCGGCGTGATCCGCGATCTCAAGTTCCTCGCCTCGTCCGCAGTGGGGGCGGACTTCGATCAGGGCTGGCTGGTGGGAGACAACGGGACGTTTCTGCTTTGGGATCCGGACAAGCCATCCTCCACCGATTGGTATCCGGCGAAAGACGCGGAGGTGTTCGGCACAACCGATCTGGCGGGTGTTGATTTCAGCAGCCTCAGAGACGGATGGGTGGTGGGCGAATCCAGAGCCTTTGAGTCCCGCGATCAGGGGCTGACGTGGAAACTCAGTTTTGATGCCGGCACGACCGCGGTCTTTCGAACCGTCTCCACCACCGCGGGCGACGAATCCTGGGTCGGCGGCTCGCTCGAAGGAAAAGCGACCGTCTGGCGCTACACGCCGCCGCCCGTTGCGGCGCGCGGTCTGCTGTCGTCGGTGGACCAGGTGGATTACGGCACGGTGACGCCGGAGACGTCGCCCACCCGCAACGTGCGGCTCTTCAATGTCAGTGCCGATGCGCTGCCGCTGCACGATTTCTCCATTGATGCCGACGAGCCCGCGACGCGATTCCGCATCGTGAGCGATCTGCCGGACAGCATCCCGGGGAACAGCTTCGTGGACCTATCGGTGGCCTTCGATGCCCTCGCGGAACGGCCGATGGCGGCGGATCAACAGCCGGAGTTTCTCCATCGCTTCGAGCAGGCCTACGATGACAGCGTGCTGCGCGACGACTCCGTGAATGCCCGTCACAGCAACGGAACGGTGCCCGCCGCTCAGCGGCCGAAAATCGTGCGCTCCTTCTTCCGCGATCGCTGTGTGCTCTTCGACGGGGTGGATGACCGCGTGGAACTGAACACCGCCGCACCCATTGTGTCGTTCGATGTCCTGCCGGCGAATTACTCCGTCTCGCTCTGGACCGCGCCGGAACTGCTGACGGGCACGCGCACTCTTGTTTCCAAAGATCTCAATGCCGGCACGGACGGATTGAAGATTTCGCAAACCGCTGCGGGCTATCAGGTGCGCATCCGCACGCTCACCGCGACGTTCACCACCGCGCCGGTTGCGGAGACGTGGACGCATCTCGCGTTTGTCTTTGTGCAAAGCGGCAGCAGCACCCTGGTGACACTCTATCGGGACGGCGCAATCGTAAGCACGCAGAGCATCGCCGCAGTCGCGGGCGATCTGACGGGCAGGCCGTGGACGTTCGGCACCGAATGGACCAGCAACACCGCGACCACATCGCATTTCTCGGGCTGCCTCGATGATGTGGCGCTGTTTGGCCGCGCCCTTCCGGATGGAGAAGTGGGCTCGATCATGGCCAAGTCACCGCTCTTCGGCGAGCATCGCGCGCAGTTGACCGTGAACTCCGGATCTGAGGGCGGCACGCGCGCCATTGATCTGCGGGCTCTCGTGGCGCCGGCACCAAAGATGCTGGTGTTCAACACCGAGCCGCAGGGCCGGCAATTGACGATTGACGGTGTGGACCTCACGACGCCCGTGGCCTTCTCCGTCACCTCCGTGGCCAGTGGCGCAGCGGGATCACACGAATGGGTCGAGGGATCGCAGCACCGCATCACCACGAAGGAGGAATCGTTCAGCCTAACCGCGGCCGACGGAACGGTGACGACCTACGGATTCTCCGAATGGCAGGGCGGCGGGGCGCGTTCGTTCGAACTCACCGCCAGCCGCGCCGGCGCGGCGGCGTCCACCGCGGTGTTCCAGCCGCGCAGTGTCACGCCGCCGGCACCTCCGGGACCACCGCCGCCGCGCCCGGGTGGACCGAATCCGCTGCTCGCGGGCCTCACAAATTCTCCGAAAGGCCCCTTCTTCCGCCTTTCCAACGGCTCGCTGAAACTGCCGAAACTCGGCACCACCGGCTTCGCCATCTCCGGCGAACTCATGGTCAGTCTGCAGAAGATCAAAGGTCATATTGAAACCACCGCGCTCAACTTCCCTGAAACCGGGGACAAGCAGGTGGAGGTCGGGGCCAGCCGCTGGCTGGTGAACGCCACTGCGGCCGGAGATTTCCTCCTCGTCGCCGTTCCGCCAAGTGTCCGCATCCTCGGCCAGGACGTGCTGCCGGCGGGCGCGGTCAGACTGCGCCACACCAATGCCGCCGGCGTGAATCAAGAGACATGGGCGCTGGAACTGACGCTGCTGCGCGACTTCAAGCCATGGCCGGACGTGCTTGAGATCAAGAAGGGCTTCACCAAAGTAACCTGGCTTCCCCGGGCGGCCATCCCGGCGTTCGCCCTGGAATTTCAAAGCGGGCTGCGGCTGCTCAAACAGCCTAACGGTGTCTTCGCGTTCGATCAGAACATGAATGTGAAGATTGATACCGCCAACTTCGACATCAGCCTGAACTCACTGCTGGCTGCGGGGGGCATCGCGCAGCCGTCGCGTCTCCTCCTTGTGGGGCCGTTCGAAGTCGGCTGGGGCGACCTGCGGCTGAACCGCACCGGTGGCGGCCCGGTGTCCCTCGGGATCGTCAATGTGCCCTTCCGCGTCAACGGCGCGCAGGTGGTAAACGTCAGCGGCTCGGTGACCACGGACGGCACCCTTGCCCTCAGCGGCGCGCTCGGACAGAATGGACGCATCCGGCTCGATGCGCAGGGTCAAGCGTTCCTCGAAAAAACCACATCAGGCAGTGCGGCCTTCGATTTTCAAATCCGGCCACTGCCCTCACCGCGCCTCGTTCTGCATACGCCCGCTCTGCGTCTTAAAACAACCGCCACCGGCGCCACCGGAAACGTCTTCCCCTCCAGCGGCATCTCCATTCCCGGGATCGACATGGATACCGCCGGCAATTTCAACACCGGGCGGCTGTCGCTGCCGGCCTTCGACTTCGACGGCATCAACATCTCCGGTGATCCCGGCGGCACACGGAAACGCAACCACATCCGCCTGAAACGCGACGGGGGAAAAGTCACCTTCAAGATCAAATCCGACCAGACCTTCGTCTCCTGCCGGCAAAAGCTCAGCCTGACCGTCGAGTCCCGCACCTCCGCGACACCCAAAGTGAAGGGCTCCATCTCCGGCAACTTCTGCGTGCTTCCGGACGATTTCTCCATGAACTACAGCAGCAGCAGTTCGTGCCAGTTCAGCGCCTCGGCGTTCGGATTCACTGTCAAATTCGGCGGCAGTTGCGCCGGCGTGGAGAATGACGCCACCGGCGTCTGTGTGCTTGGCACTTGTAATTGACGTAATCTCCCTCTCAAGATGACGGATTCTCCGGCTGCCGGGCAACAAGTTCGACAGTATCGGCTTCTCCCATTGCGGACGCTGCCGGACTGTCGAAGCTCACGCTACAATCAGTCAGGCTATGGAATTCTTTATCCCGATCGCACTTGTCCTGGTCTTAATCCTCATTGTCGCCTCGTTAAGTGGCAAAGCCCGGGCAGGCGGCGAAAGCAGCCATCGTGACTCCGGAGGCAACCCAGAGATTTTCCCTGGATCATCGGATCCGGGCGGGGACGGAGGCTCGCATGTTCATCACGACAACTTCACTTCAGGCATCGGCGGCGGATTCGATGGCGGGGGATGCGACAGCGGCGGTGGAAGTGATGGCGGAGGCGGCGGAGGCGGAGATGGTGGAGGCTGTGGTTGATTAGACCTCACTCATCCTGGGTGGAAGGTGCAGCGTTTAGCGGTCCGCCTCCCCGGGCAGCCACGACTGAAACTCCGGCGGGACCGGTGCTGTGAACACGATGCGTTCCCCACTAACCGGATGGGTGAAGCCCAGCCGCCGGGCGTGGAGCATCAGCCGGCCGGATGGTGTTTGGCGACTGACGCGCGCGTAGGTTTCATCCCCGAGCAGCGGATGGCCAAGGTGCTTCATGTGGACGCGGATCTGATGCGTGCGGCCCGTGTGCAGGGTGCATTGCACGAGAGTGTCCGTCCCGGTGACATGGAGAACCTCATAGTCGGTCACTGCGGATTTCCCTGCCGGCGGCGGCAGCACGGCCATGCGCAGGCGGTCGTGCGGGTCGCGGCCGATGTTCGTGGAAACCGTTCCACTGCGCACGGCGGGGATGCCCTGCACCACGGCGAGATAGACTTTCTCCACACTTCGTCCGGCGAATTGTTCTGTCAGGCTCTGGTGGGCGATGTCATTGCGTGCCACGACGAGGCAGCCGCTCGTTTCCTTGTCGAGACGGTGAACGATGCCGGGCCTCGCCACGCCGCCGATGCTGCTCAGCGCACCGAACCGGTGAAGCAGCGCGTTCACCAGGGTGCCGTCCTCGTTGCCGTGCGCCGGATGCACCACCATGCCGCAGGCTTTGTTGAGCACGGCGAGGTGGGAGTCTTCATAGAGAACTTCGAGTGGAATGTCCTGGGGCTGCGCCTCGGCGGGTTTGTCAGGCGGGATGACGCCGGTGACCACTTCGCCCGGCTCTACGTCGTGACTGGATTTGGCCGCACGTCCGTTCACCGTGACCGCGCCCTCTTTGATCAGTGCCTGAATGCGCGAGCGCGACAAATCACTGAGCCTCGCGGCGAGGAATTTGTCGAGACGCTGCCCCGTGTCCTCCGGGCCGGCGGTGAAAGTAAAATCCATGTCCTGCCGTGCGGCGGGTGCTGGTGCATTTCAAGTGGGGCTCCGCATCCTGCCTGATTCCGTTCTTTCCAAATCGCAGCGGCGCACTAATGAGACAGCCATTTCCAATGACAGCAGCATGAGAGAGTTCGACTTCGTCGTCGTCGGCAGCGGTATCGCCGGGTTGAGTTTTGCCCTCAAGGCAGCGCGGCACGGTTCCGTGGCGGTGCTCACCAAACGTCAGGCCGCCGATTCGAACACTGCATGGGCGCAGGGTGGCGTGGCCTGCGTGATGGGCGCGGACGACAGCTTCGATCGGCACATTGCCGATACCCTGGATGCCGGCGCCGGGCTTTGCAAAGAGGAGGTGGTGCGCACCATCGTGAGCGAGGGGCCTGACAGAATGCGCGAACTCATGGACTGGGGGGTGCATTTTGACGCCAACGGCGGCAACGGTCCGGATCTTGGACGCGAGGGCGGGCACACCCGGCGGCGCATTTTGCATCACGGTGACACCACCGGGCGGGAGATTTCAGAGCGGCTCCTCGAACGCGCCCGCGAGACGCTGAGTATCACGCTGTTCGAACAGCATTTTGCGATAGACCTCGTCACCACTGGAAAACTCGGCTATGCAACGGAGGACCGGTGTCTCGGGCTCTACGTGCTCGATGAGAAGACCGGCGACGTCATTACGTTCCGCTCGGATCGCGTCATCCTCGCCACCGGCGGCTGCGGACGCGTCTATCAATTCACCACCAATCCGGCAGTCGCGACCGGCGACGGTGTCGCGATGGCGTGGCGCGCGGGCGCAACGATATCGAACATGGAGTTCATCCAGTTCCATCCGACGTGTCTCTATCATCCGACGCTGAAAAATTTCCTCATCACGGAAGCCATGCGCGGCGAGGGCGGCGTGCTCATTGGCGCTGATGGAAAACCGTTCATGCAGAAGTACGATGCGAGGGAATCACTCGCGCCCCGCGACATCGTCGCCCGGGCCATTGACCGCGAGATCAAGCGCACCGGCAGTAACTGTGTGTATCTCGACATGACGGCAAAGCCGCGTCAGTTTCTCCAGGAGCGGTTTCCGAACATCTGGCAGACCTGCCTGGAGGCTGGCATCGACATTTCTAAAGATCCGATCCCCGTGGTGCCGGCGGCGCATTATCAGTGCGGCGGTGTGCGCACGGATGTGAATGGCGCCACCAGTTTGCGCGGACTCTATGCCGTCGGGGAAGTCGGTTGCACTGGACTGCACGGAGCCAACCGCCTTGCTAGCAATTCGCTGCTCGAAGGCGCCGTTGTTGCCCACCGCGCGGCCACGGATATCATGCGCCGCAGTCCGCTCGGGCAGGCGCACTTCACGGAATATAACATCCCGGAATGGCGTGCGGGCAACGTGACGGACGTGGACGAGCTTGTCGTCATCTATCACAACTGGGACGAAATCCGCCGCCTTATGTGGGACTACGTTTCCATCGTGCGCACCGGCAAACGCCTCCAGCGCGCCGCCACCCGCCTGCGCAATCTCCAGCGCGAGGTCCAGGAGTTTTACTGGAACTTCAAAATTACCACCGAACTGCTCGAACTCCGTAATCTCGTCCAGATCGCCGCGCTGATCGTGGACAGCGCGCAGTCACGCCACGAAAGCCGCGGGCTGCACTACACACTCGACTTCCCGGAGCCCGCTCCCCGGGAGGTGAAGGACACGGTGCTGCGCCGCGTGCTATAGCCGCGCCAACGCCATCGACAAGGCACTCGATTTCTCTGTCCAGGCGGCCTGGAAGGCCGACTGCCGGTGGGCTGGAATCCCCCGGCCACGCACCGGCTGGAAGACGGTGTCACGGCACATCACTCCGCGGTCGCACTCTCGTCCTCCTTCTCGAAGTCTCTGGTTCCCGTCGTTCCCGTTTTTCCCCCACTGCTGGACTCCCGGTCATGAGACTATCTCCACTAAATTGTTTGTCAGATTATGCACACCCCTAGTTCCTAGAAGGCATCTTCGTGCGGGGATCACCTCACCAGCCCGTCCATTGAGGGCGCAATCATCTCCGGCCTCCGCACTGCGGACGCCCTCATGGTCTAGCATGCTAACGAGAGGAGGGCTGCCGCAGCCGCCTGTCCCGGGAACGCCGCGACCTCGAAACGGGGGCCGGCGAAGGCGTTGATGGGAAGCACAAGCGGCGCCGACTGTCTCACGAGCATAGATTCGCTTCATTGATGCGCATCCGGGCGGGGCTAGGATAAGGGCAGTAATCGCTGAATCTGAATCGGCCCTGACTTGGGAATTCCCCCGAAGACCGGACTTATCTTAGTGCCATTCGCATCCGGCCAATGGTTTGGAGCGTTCTCTAATCATTCTGGAGATCGGTTGTTTCTCAAATCTACTACAATAACAGCAACTCACGAACCCGTGCCACAGCGCTCCAACACCATCTTAGCTTGCATCACAGCGCCACATTCATTATGTACAACAAAATAGACTTATATTTCCTGTTTGCAGCGTTCGTTAGCTTCCTGGCTAGCATCGCCCTGTGGTTTCTTTACGATCACGACTACGGTCTCTTTGTAGGAATCTGGGTGCCCTCCATCTTAGCGTTCTGGACCGGGACTCGCCAGGCCCTCTCCAGTCTCACGACAAACACTACCTCCTCACGCAAATGAACGGTTGGGAATTGTTTTTTAGTATGGCGGTGATGGTGTTTTGGCTTGGGGTCTTCGTATCATTTGTAATCTACTTGGGGGTTTCGAATGCCCAGGAGTATGCAGAGCGTCTGCTGAAAGAGCAGCGATTCCTCGAAGGTGCAAAAGTTCGAGACAACGGAACGAGCGTCGCCCCCCCCCCGCCCGGGGAGCAGGATTAATAACCGTGCGCACCATTTTCGCGTTCACCGGGCGGCGTCACTGCCGGGATGCGAAGAATAAGTCGGGGCTGGGGGAACTCGGGGTAGGTGTGCATAAGTCGTCAATTGAAAAGCCGCGGCCCGTTCCTACGGGATAGAGCATGTCCGCAGCATCCGCATTGAATGTCCTTGTGCCTTCTCCCATGTTCTTGTCCTTCCGATGCCGTTTAACTCATCCCGGAAAACGGCTTAGTGGTCAACTTCGCGGTCGAGCCGGGCGTCTATGAGAGACAGCGGATCTTCGATGGGTTCGATGTGGGTGATGACGTTTAAATGGGAAACCGCGGCGCGAAGAGCGAGTTCGAGGGCTTCGGACCGGTCGTGGGCCTGTTTTACGCTCCATGCGCCCGGGACGAGCAGATGCAGGGACATGAAACAGCGGACGCCGGCCCGCCGGGTACGCAGGGCGTGATATTGCAGGCCCTCCGGTTCGAGGCCCAGGAGAATTGCTCTGATGGCGTCGAGTTCGGCGGCGGGAATCGCGGTGTCCATGAGACCAAGGGCGCTGTGGTGGACGAGTTTGATGCCGGTGGCGACGATGTGGGCCGCGAGGAGGATCCCGAAGACGGGATCCAGCCACGGCCAGCCGGTCAGGGCGGCGACAGCGACGGCGACGAGTGTAACCACACTGGTCCAAACATCGGTCATGAGATGTTTCGCATCTGCTTCAAGGGCCGGAGAGCGCCGGGCGAGGGATACCTTGAAGAGAACGCGGGCGACGGCGAGATTGATGATTGAAGCGACGGCGGACAGGGCCATACCCGTTTCTACACCTGACAGGGAAAGGGGATGAAAGAGCCGTTCAGTGGCGGCCCAGCCAATTCCGGCGGCTGCGACGATGATGAGCCCTCCTTCAACGCCGCTGGCAAAGTATTCCGCCTTGGAGTGCCCATAGGCGTGATCCTCGTCGGCGGGCCGCGCAGCGACAGTAAGGGAGGCGACGGCAAAAAACGCGGCAGCAAGATTGGCGAGCGATTCCAGAGCATCCGAGAGCATGCTGACGGAGCCGGTGAGATGCCACGCCGTCAATTTGAGGAGAAAAGTAATCACTGCGGCAGCCACCGAGAGCCACGCATAGCGGGTCAGGGGAATGGCGCGCGATGATGAGGGACGAGTCACGGAGATGTCCGATGACACAGATTGGGATGGCCGCCAACGATTCCGCAGGGGGCAGCGCGCACTTAAAGCCCCTCCCGAGTGTCTCATTTTGAATGCTCTCGCGGATCACCCGGTGAAAGCGATAGGCCGCGTCATCATAAAGGCCGGGCTCGTTCCCTATCCCGATCCACTCGACGAACGGATACTTTCCGCCCGGTCCGAAGGGCACCGTGTGCCCGCAGAGACCGGCAAATTCGTAGAATCGCTGCGGCGCAGCGCGGAGGGTGAGCGGGAGGAGGAGAAGGAAGAGGACCCGGAGCCTGGCGGCGGGATGTTAACACCGGATTCCGGGAATTGTCCTCTCCGTCATGCGCGCCTTACTTCGGCAGCAGCGAGAGGTATTTCTGCCAGGTCGCCTCAACGGCTTTTTCCTTTTCCGGGAGCTGGGGTTCTGCGGCGGCGAGGGCTTTTTTGGCTTCGTCGAGATTCTTCGCGGTGTCGGCGACCTTTTTGTCGATCTTCGGCAGATCTTCCGGCTTCGGGGCGGGGGTTGCGGTTTTGGAATCGGTGAGGGTCTTGAGCTGGACTTCGAGGGCAGGGATGTCGGCCTTGAGGTCTTCGATCTTCTCTTTGAGGCCGGCGACTTCATCCCGGAGGGCGAGCACGCCTTTGTTTTCGTTGGCGGCAGTCCAGAACTGAAGGACGCGCTGGGGAGCGGCAATAGCGGCGGCGGCGGCGTCTATCATCGGCTTCACCGCGGCGTAGGCTTTCTCGGTTTCGGCGACCGCCTTTTCCTTGTCAGGCATGGTTTTGGCCATTTCCTCTTTTTTGGCGACCAGGGCGGCGGCGTCTTTTTCGCGCTGAGTGGCGGTCTGTTGTTTGGCGGCGATCCCGGCGTCGAGGCGGGCAAGAGTTTCAGTGAGGGTCTTCACTTTGCTTTCGAGGACAGCCTTAGTGAGAACGTTGAGGGACTGCTCAGCTTCGGTTGCTTTTTTAAGGGCTTCCTGGACCTGACCGGGCATGCCTTCCGCGACCGGCGGAGCCGCAGGCGGGGCCGCGGCGAGGGCGGCGAGCTGCTGCTTCGTCGTTTCCACGCCAGCCGTGAACTCCTGCCTGGTCTGGCCCATTTTGGTGACCTCGGCTTTGATGTCCCCGGCTTCTTTGGCCATGCCGGCGGCACCGGCTTCCGCGTCGGCCATCGCTTTCTTTGTGGCTTCGACGGCGGCTTTGGCGTCGGCTATCGCTTTCTCTTTGGCTGCCGCTTCCGCTTTGGCTTTTTCGACTTCGGCCTGTTTGGCGGCGATGTCCTTGTTGGCCAGTTCGATGCGGGTGGCGATGGCGGGCGGGTTGTAAACGAGTTCGCCGAGCGGCGGGGCGTCTTTGGCTGCGTCAAAGATTTTGATGTCGCCGCCTTCGGTGCCGGTGATGACGGTTTTGCCTTCGTTCGTGAAAGTGGTGCGCAGCGTCATCTTGTTAGCGGTGGGAACCCAGTCCCGGGTTTGTGCGCCGTTGCCGTCCCAAATGCGGACATGGCCGTCGCGTCCGCCGCTGGTCATGCGGCCATCAGGCGCGAAGCT
Source organism: Verrucomicrobiota bacterium (assembly GCA_031414455.1). Classification (GTDB taxonomy): domain Bacteria; phylum Verrucomicrobiota; class Verrucomicrobiia; order Verrucomicrobiales; family V1-33; genus V1-33. Next base: position 11,174 of record JANNVM010001116.1, on the reverse strand, counting down.
CAGCGCGAGCACGCCGCCGTGGGCAGCCTGCTTTTTCACCTGTCCGCCGTTTTGCATTTCCCACCAGATCCAGTTTCCGTCTTCGCTGCCGGAGGCGACGAGGTTGCTGTCAGCGCGCCATGCGATGGCGGCGATCATTTTTTCGTGGCCTTTTAGGTTATAGAATTCGCCGGCGGTGGCGGTTTCCCAAACGTAGAAGCCTCCATTGCGGTCGCCGGTGGCAAGGAGCACGCCGTCGGGGCTGAAGGCGACGGCGGTGATCCAGTCGGTGTGTTTTTTGATATCCGCGAGTTTTTGCCCGCTGGCGGTGTCGTAAATTTTGATGCGCTTCTCCCGGGTGCCGATGGCGATCTTCTTATAGTCGGGGGTGATGTCGGCGGCGGGGATACTCTCGAATTCCTCGCCGAGGGTGATCATGCGTTTGCCGGTTTTCACGTCCCACACGGCGACGAGACCTTTCTTGCCGCCGACGCCACCGCTGGCGAGAACGAGCGCGCCGTTGCTGGTGAAACTGACGCTCTCCGGGAATCCGCCCTCAGGGAAGGGGAGCACGCCGAGGAGTTGCTGGGTTTCGGAATGATAGAGCAGGACTTGTTTCGCGGAGCCGATGGCGACGAGCGGTGCCCACGGGCTGTGGGCCATGGCAGTGACGGCGGTCGGACGCGGCGGGGCGACGACGGGATCGAGCAGCAAATGCTCGGGCATGGCGGCGGGACCGTCGGGCTTGCCGGGCTTGGCACCGGCCATGGCGATGTCATTCTTCTTCTTGACCTTCGCCGTGGAGGAGGCGGAGTCGAGCATGCCCCCGGTGATCCATTTGGCGATAACGTCCACTTCGGCCTGGGGGAGCTTGTCGCTCTTGGGCGGCATGAAAGGTTCGGCGGCGTGGGTGATGACTTTGAAAAACTGACTGGCAGACGGCTCCCCGGGCTCAAGGTTTACGCCGCCGCTGCCTCCAGCCATGGCGCCGCCAAAAGTGGACAGATCGAGGCCGCCTTTTTTCTTTTCTGCGTTGTGGCAGTTGAGGCAGCGGTTCTCCAGAATGGGGCGGACGTGGTCCTGATACGTGATTTTCTCCTGACCGGCGGCAATGCCGGCAGCGAAGAGAAAGGGCGCGATTCTTCTGAAGGTCATAGGTATGAATGGCTGGTCGAGCCCGGAACGGTGAGCAACGTCCGGTTCGGGCAGAGAGGGAACGAACGCATTACCGGTTCTTTTTCAAGCCGTTGTCAGAGCCGCAGGCGCGGGACGGGCGGCGAGGCACAGCCATCCGAAGCCTTCGGTCTGCCCTCGCTTCATGCCATCGAGGGCCAGAGTGTCGGCAGACTCCTCATCCACATCGAAGACCCCGGGGGACGCGATTTGCCTGTGCGAGGTGACCTCAAAAGAGCGGACGTGCGCGGCAAGTCGAAGCTGCGGGAAAGGATTCAATCAGCTCAGCCAGGCATTGTTTTGCCGCTCCTCCGCCACGCTGCTGATACCGCCGTGGCCGGGGAAGATGCGGAAGTCGCCCGGAAAGGTCAGGATTTTCTCACGGATGCCGGTGACGAGCAGGTCGAAGTCGCCGTCGGGGAAGTCGGTGCGGCCGATGCCGCCGTCCATGACGGTATCGCCAGAGAAGATGCGGCGGGCTTTCTCGTCAATGAGCACGAGGCTGTCCGGCGAGTGGCCCGGGACGTGCTGAAGGAGGAAATCATGTCCGGCGATGCGAACGGCGTCCTTTCCCTGGAGCGGAAAATCCACCGGGTAGTCCGGGACGAGGGCGTCGGGCCCAATAAACGCCAGCACCATGTCCTCGAGGCGATCCGCCGGCGTGCTGGCGCGCCAGGCATAAACCGGGCACCCGTGCCGCCGGGCGATGCGGGCGGCGTCCATGACGTGATCGAAGTGCCAGTGTGTCAGAAACAGGGCCGCCACCTTCTGGTGCGTCTCGTCCAGCCAGGTATCCATGCCGACCGGGGCATCCACGGCAATAATACCGTCCGGTGCCTGAAAGGTGTAGCCGTTGGTGGCGGTAAATCCGCCGGTGAAAGTGTGAGTATCCGTCATGAGTGGGCAGTCTGTGGTTTTACAAAGCATTCCTGAAAGCGATGGACAAGCCCTGTCCTGTAATGGAGAGTCGCGCGCCATCGCCACCCAACTCCCACCAAGCCGAAAACTCAAATGAATCTCTCCCCCGCCTTCCGGACCGGACCGGCTGCTCTTTCCTGCCGGTTGCCGGCGTTCGTTGTCGCACTTGCAGGCCTGGGACTGCCGGCGTGCTCGACGGCGCAGGAAGACAAGACGAATTTCGGAGCGGTAGCTCATTCCGTGCAGGCGCTTTTGGGGGAATACCATTACACCGGTGAGGATTTTGAAGACAAACTCTCCAGCCGGGCGCTGACCAATTACCTCGACACACTCGATTACAGCCGCCTCTATTTTACCAAGCCGGAGATTGATGCTTTTTTTGCGAAATATGAGACGGAACTGGATGACCAGATCCAACTCTATTACCGGATCGACCCCGCTCACGAGATCTACAAAGTTTACGCGAAGCACGTCACGGACCGGGTTGGGAAAATCAAAGCGCTTCTGGAGAGCGGGAAACTGGACTTCACCGGAGACGAGACTGTGGAGATCACCCGCAAGGAAGCGAAATGGGTGAACACTGAGGCGGAACTGGACGAATTGTGGCGCAAAGAAATCATCCGTGAGGTGCTGCTGGAGCGGATCAATCTCGCTCACGTCGAAAAACGAAAGAAGGAGAAGCCGGCCGCAGGCACGGAAAAGGAGAAGGGAAAGGTGGAGAAGAAGACTCCCGACACGCCGGAGCAAAAAGTTCTCAAGCGCCACAACCGGTTCCTCGATACGCTCAAGCAGACCGACGAAGAGGATATCACCAACTATTTCCTCTCCGCCGTAGCCACGGCCTACGATCCTCACTCCGAGTATCTCAGCGCGCCGGAGCAGTCCACCTTTAACATGGAGATGAAGAAGGAACTGATCGGCATCGGTGCCGTATTGCAAAGCAAGGACGGCGCGGCGGAAATCAAGAGTCTCGTCTCGCAGGGGCCGGCTGATAAAAGCGGTGCCATTAAGATGGGTGACTTGATCGTTGGGGTCGCCCAGGGAGAGGGTGAAATGGAGGACATTGACGGCATGAAACTACAGCGCATTGTGGAGAAAATCCGCGGCGAGGCCAATACCGTGGTGCGGCTGAAGATTCAGCCGGCGGATGATCCTGCCATCACCCGCGAGATCAGGATCACCCGCGAGAAGGTCCAAATGAAGGACACCCTGGCGAAGGGGGAAGTGATCGAGATTACCAATCCGCAAAGCGGTCAGCCCGGTGCTGACAAACCTCAAAAAGTCGGATGGATTACGCTCGACTCCTTTTACGCCGATATGGAGAGGCGCGACGGACGGAGCGCCACCAAAGACGTGAAACGGGTGCTCGAGCGACTGGAAAAGGAAGGCATCTCCGGGCTCGTCATTGACCTGCGTGGCGACGGCGGCGGCTCCCTTGAGGAGGCTATCAAACTCACAGGGCTTTTTGTGAAGAAAGGAACGCCGGTGGTGCAGCAGCGTGACCAGCATGACCGCCGCGAGGCCCGCAAAACGCGCGAGGCACCCATCTACGGCGGACCGCTCCTCGTCATGACCGATCGCGCCAGTGCCTCGGCCAGTGAAATCTTCGCCGCCGCACTTCAGGACTGTGGCCGCGCGGTCATCGTGGGCGACAACTCGACCTTCGGCAAAGGCACCGTCCAGACGCTGCTGGAAGTGAAGGAGCATATGCCGTTCAGCGCCGACAAGGGCCGCGCCGGCAGTCTCAAAGTGACCATTGCCAAGTTCTATCGCATTGACGGGAAGACCACGCAGCGCGAGGGTGTGAAGCCCGATTTGATCCTGCCGAGCCGCTACGACGCCATGGATGTCGGCGAGAAATGGCTCAAGGATCCGCTGCCTTATGACACCATCGAGAGTCTGCAGTATGACATGGCGGACACGCACCCGTTGCCGAAGAACGAACTCAAGTCCCGCAGCGGTGTCCGGATCAAAAACAACCCTGACATTACTTTCCTTCAGGACTACATCACGCGGACGCGCGAACTGATCAAAAAGAACACCATCACGCTGAACGAAAAGACCCGGCTCGCGGAGGACACCACCAATGAGGAGCGCAACAGGGCCTACAAGGAGGACCGGAAGAAGCGCGTCGCGGAAGCCAACAAGAACGGCGACCCCTACAAGGTGTTCCCGGTGACTCTCGACAATGTGGATGATGCCGTGCTGAAGACTGATAACGAAATTCCGAAGGACGGACAGAAGTCGCTGCAGGCCATGCTGGAAGAGGACGATGACACGGTCGTGGATACCGATGACACGTTCCCTCACGGATTCGACCCTGCCAAGCTGGAGACCCTCCACATCCTGAAGGATCTCGTGGAACTCAGCGCCAAGGCCGTTCCCAAGGATACGGTGCGCCGCAATTGATCCCGCTTCCCTGTATTGCCCGTTCCTGACATGGCGGAAGACACGCACGCGGCCATTCTCTGCTTCGATTTTGACGGTACCCTCGTGGACCGCCCGTCGGATCCTTACGAAATCGCACGGCTGGAGGAGTTCCTCACCCACATGCAGAAGCGTGGTGCGGTATGGGGCATCAACACCGGACGCACCCTCTATCACACGCTCGACGGTCTCAAGGAGCATGGCTTCCGGCTTTCCCCGGACTTCATTGTCGCCCGCGAGTGCGAGATTTATCACCGCAATGACTTCAACCGGTGGGTTGACCTCGGAGAGTGGAACAAGCAGTGCGCCAGCGATCACAAACGCTTCTACAAAGCCCACGTGAAGTTCTTCAAACGTCTCAGAAAACACATTGAGACGGAGATGCGCGGCGCGAAATTCCTCAGCGACGACATTGAGCCTGCGGGCATTACCACGCGCGACACGGACGACATGCAGCGGGTGTGCGAATGGATCGAGGCCCAGCGCGGCGAGTGGCCGGAACTCGGTTATCAGCGCAACGACATCTGGCTGCGCTTCAACCACGAGGGCTATAACAAAGGCACGGCCCTGCTCGAAGTGCGGCGCGTTACCGGCGTGGGGGCGGAGTTCACCTTTGTCGCCGGCGACAATTACAATGATCTGCCGATGCTTCAGACACACATCGCCCACGGTCTCGCCTGTCCCGCCAATGCCGTGCCGGACATTTCCAGTCATGTTTCCAGCCTTGGGGGATTCGTCGCCGGTGAGCCCGCCACTCAGGGCATCATCATGGCCATCGAGCACTATTTCTATCCGGACGGGCTGTGAGGCGGATGGGGGGCTGTGCGCCCTCCTTCACACGCCAAAGGCATGGAGAAAACCCACTTCGAGGGCGAGGACTTCCCGGACATTGGTGGAAAGATTCCGGCGCATTTCCTCCACCGCCTTGAGCCGCCGGTGGAGATCGGACAGGGAATACTTCGATACCAGTTGTTCCGTTAGCGCGGACCACGCCGGAAGGTCGAACGCCGGCAGGCCGAAGTGACGGCGCTGGATTTCACCCAGCCAGGTGAAAAGCAAGCCGAGCAGCTCATTGCGCTGTTCCTGATAGGCTGATTCCGTGAGGTCGTCGTAGTGGTCTTCACGTTCCCGCAGCCAAACGCCGTCCGTTGTCTTGCCGTACATCTCCACTTCCTCCCTGAGCGCGGCCTTGTGGCGGTCGGCGATCGTGGACTTCACTTCCTCCAGCATCGCCTGGACATCGGCGAGCAGTCCCGCGGCGCGGGAGTCGTCAGGCTTTCCCGACGTAAAATAGGCGGCCAGAAGATTCACCAGACTCTCGCCGGTCTCTGAGAGCGCCAGCCCGTTTTCGCCGGAGCGGTGGAGCGGGACCCTGACACACCGCGAGCGGATCGTGTCGAGCAATTGATCCGGCGCGCGGGTGAGAAGAAGAATGAGTGTGTTCGGCGGCGGCTCCTCGAGGGTCTTGAGAAAGCAATTGGATGAGGACGGATTTAACCGGTCGGCATCGGAAATAACGCAGAGTTTCATCTCCGCGTCACTGGTGAGTTGGAGCCGGTGCCCGGCATCCCGCATCGTTTCCACTTTGATCTGCCGGATCTTGCCCTCGGGTTCGATGACAATGGCGCCCTTGCTGCGCAGGCCGTCGAGCGTGCTGACGCCGTGCCACCCGTTCACCAGTGCGGCAATCCGCACGGCGAGCGTTCTCAGGTCGTCACCGTTGCTTCCGGAAATCAGGAACGCATGCGCCAGCCTCTCCAGGCCGTGGGCGCGGGCGATGAGGTCGTAGGCTTGGTCCGGAAGGAAGGCCATGGGCGGAATGCTGAAGTTTGAAGGCTAACGGATGAAAATCAGAGAGTCAGGGAGAGGGCGTCTGGCGCGGTGGCGTCTTCGTGAACGATGGCGTGGAGACGACGCAGCATCAGGGGCGGGTTGGCGTGCTGCCAAACATTGCGGCCAATGGCGATGCCGGCGGCACCGGCGGCGATGGCGTCGGCCACCATGCCGAGAATTGAGGCGTCATCATTCGCCGCCGCTCCTCCGAGCACGATGACGGGGACGTACGTAGCGTCCACAATGCGGCGGAAGGCGTCTTTGTCACCAGGCCAGGCTGTCTTTACGACATCAGCGCCGAGTTCCGCCGCGGCGCGGACGGCGAAGCTGATGTTCTCCGGAGTGTAGTCCGCGGTGCGTCCCAGGCCGTAAGGCAGCACTTCGGTGATTACCGGCAGTCCGGCGGCGTGGCATTCACTGATGAGCCTGGCGCTCTCGCGGAACTGCCGCGCCTCGTCAGGATGGTGCGGATAGAGCATGTGCATGACGCAGCGGGCCCCGACGCGCACCGCTTCGACGGCCCCACAGGTCATCCACGCACCGTGATCCACATGCCCGGCGAGTGCCGGCTTATATACGTCAGTCCGCAGGCAAGTCGCCCGGCCATCGAGTGCGCTGCGGCAGGCGCGGGCGGTTCCGTAGTTCACGACGAACGCATCAGCCCACGGGTGCAGCGCAGCGATCAGTTCCGCCGGATGCTCCAGCCCCGGCACGGGAATCGCAGTGCCATGATCAATGGGGACGATCACCGTGCGGCCGTTGGCGCGCAGGAACGAACAGGGCGGGGGAGAATTCGTGGGCATGACTGCGTCCGTGACACAGAGGCCGCGATGCCGCCACCCAAAAAGCAGCCGGCATTTTTCACTCCTGCACGGGCCGAACTTCCACCTCGCGTTCGGCATAATTCCATTCTCATTCTGCGGAAGCGCGCAGGCGCTCCAGCGGCCGGTCGAATTCCGCTCCGTCCTTTTCCGCAAACTCAAACCACGTCACACGCTTCCGCCGTTCCACTGGAGTTTTTGACGCAGGACGGCGTAGAACGAAGTGTCAGGCAGAGTGACGAGCGGCACCGTCCATGCTCCGCGGCGGATGATGACGGGGGCGGTTTTGTTCAAGGAAACGGCGGCCCCGCCGTCCACACTGAGGAGGAGTTCTTCGGTGGTGCCGGCCGCGATGAGTTCAATGACGGCGTCGTCATTCACGACCACGGAGCGGTTGGCCACGGCGTGAGGGCAGATGGGTGTGATGCAAAACGCTCCGGCTTCCGGATTCATGATAGGGCCGCCCGCGGACAGGCTGTAGGCGGTGCTGCCGGTGGGCGTGCTCACGATGAGGCCGTCGCCGCTGTAACAGTTCACGAACGTGCCGTTGATACTGACGTTGAGCCGGATCATGCGGGAAATGGCGCCGCGGCTGACAACGGCTTCGTTGAGGCCCGTTTGGCAAAGCAACCGGCCTTCGTGATCGGTAAACGCGGCTTCGACAGTGCGGCGCTGGCTGATGGCATAACTTCCGTCCAGGATGGCCTGCACGAAGGTTACCGTCTCCTGCGCGGTGGCAGTGGTGAGAAATCCGAGATGTCCCACGTTCACGGCGGCGAGGGGTTTTACGTCTGCGCCAAGCTGCCGCGCGATGTGGAGAATGGTGCCGTCGCCGCCGAGTACGACGAGCAGGCCGGATTCGCGGGCCACTTCCGCGAGCGGCAGGCCGCCGGTCATCTCCGCCGCGTCTGCCGAAGCCCGTTCACAGAGCAGTCGTGCGCCGCCGCTGCGGAACTGCTCCGCCAACTGCCGCGTGAGTGCCGCAGCGTTGGGTTTGGTAATATTGGCTACGAGGCCGATGACCGGGTGATCCATGCGAGAAACTCTGTGTTGCCGTCGGTGCCCGTTATCGGCGACGGGATGCAGCCGCGCCAGCAAAAACCTGGCTGAGTGCTGACAAAACTGCGTATCTTCTCCACCGCCCGTTCGTGCAGCGCCGGATCGCGCACGATCCCTCCAGGGCCGACATCCCCGCGGGTCAGTTCGAACTGCGGCTTGATGAGGCAAACGATGGCACCGCGGTCCGGGTGCAATACGGCCATCACCGGCGGCATGACCAGCGTGAGGCTGATGAAGGAGACGTCGAAGACCGCGAGGTCTATCGGCTCCGGGACATCGTCCGGCTGCATGTGGCGCACATTGAATTGTTCCCGGCTGACCACGCGCGGGTCACTGCGCAGCTTCCACACGAGCTGATTGGTGCCGACATCGAAGGCATAGACCTTCGCGGCGCCGTGCTGGAGCAGGCAGTCCGTAAATCCGCCGGTGCTGGCCCCCACATCCATGCAGGTAAACCCTGACACATCGATGCCAAATTCCCGCAACGCCCCCTCCAGCTTGAATCCCCCGCGACTCACATAGCGCGGCTTCTCCTTCACCTCGAGAATCGCGTCGTCGGCCACGTTCATCCCCGCCTTGCCCGCCGGCTGTGTGTTCACCAGCACCTCGCCGGCGAGAATGAGCCGCTGCGCCTGTGCCCGCGAATCACAAAGCCCGCGGGCAAAGAGGGCGGCGTCGAGGCGTTGTTTCATGGGGGCGGGTTACAGTGAGTCGGGAGTGCCGTCCACTCCGGTGCTGCAGGAAAAAGGCAATCGAGAGTGGTCCAGTCCGTCAGACTGAAAGGCGTTCGCGTCACTGGAAGCCGGCAGCGTGGTGACACGGCTTCTCATGAGCAGCTGAAGTCAGCGGATTTGCTGTGGATGATGAAGGGATTGCGGCTCGCTGTCGCGGCATTTGTTGGCCCTGTGTGCGGCAGCGGAGAAATCATCCGGGAAACCTGCAGGAGTTTTCTGATCAGGCAAACTCGGTGCTGCCGGAATCGGCCTCCCATTTGTCAGCGTCGCGGTTCAAGGCTGCCGCTTTGTCCCGGGTTTTTCGGATCATGTATTTGCCGAGGGGTAAACGCATGGGCGCGTCGCCGCTCAACACGGTCCGGACAATCAACGAGGCGGCTTTCGCGGGATCACCGGGTTGTTTACCGTTCATGGCCTTGAGGAGTTTCGAGAATTTCCCGGAGGTGCCGTCATAGTCGGTAATGGATTGTTCTGCACTCTCCATGCCGCGGCCGATGAAGTCCGTGCGGAAGGGGCCGGGATGAACGATCGTTACTTTCACCCCGAGCGGGCGGAGTTCGGCTGCGAGGGACTCACTCATCAGGTCGAGGGCAGCCTTGGCGCCGCCGTAGATTCCGAATCCCGGATAGTTTGTAAGTGCAGCGGCGGCGCTGATGTTCACGATGTGACCGCTGCGCTGCCCGCGCAGCAATGGAGCCACGGCACGGATGACATTGAGCGGACCGAAAAAGTTTGTCTCCATATTGCGGCGGATCTGGGCGTCACTGCATTCTTCGACAGCACCGATCAACCCGTATCCCGCGTTGTTCACCACAACATCCAGTCTTCCCAGCGCCGCCGCGGCACCGGCCACAGCGCGGGCTATCGAAACCGGATCGGTGACATCCAGAGCAAATGCCTTGCAGTCCGGCCCCTCCAGATCGCGGAGCGTAGAAAGGTCACGCGCTGTGACTGCGACCCTCTGTCCCCGGGCGAGAGCCGCTTCTGCGATGCAGCGGCCAAAGCCGCTGGAGCATCCGGTAATGAACCAGTTCATGGGGTCGGTGTTGTTTGACATGGAAATGGATTACGTCGCGGGGCGGCGGACGGTTGCCGGGATAGATCACGGATAGTGTTCAGTGGTCGGGCATTGATATACGAATCCCGTCTCCCCTGCGTCCGTGCCACCGGGTCAGTCGTAAATCGCTTTCTATGTTGATGGTTTGTGGTAGATCCCTGCTTCCCTCTCCAGTAAGGAATTTCTCCCCGGTCACCGCTCCCGAAAACTCAAACGCATCTCATCCTAACGCCATATGAAACCAGCCCAACTGAAACAGCTTAGCAACCTCTGCCTCGTCCTCGGCTTCCTCTCCATTGCCGGTTCTATTGCCATCTGGTTCCTCGCCGGTGGAACCGAAGTCAACTCCCAGGCACACGCAGAGCGTTTTGGTATCTTCGTCGGCCTCTGGGCACCGACGTTTTTCATTCTCTCGAATCGATTTGACCGCTATGCGGAAAAGGCTGGTTGATCCGCCGCGCGGTTCGGCTGTCGTGTTAGTGTTTTCCGCTCTGGCGATTGCCGGAGGAGGCACTGCCGTGCGGAGATTCCCCAGGCATCCTGCTATCGTGACTCTCCTGTGAATCCCGCTCTTCCCATATCATGAGTTCGATCAACACCTCGCCCACATGGATGCGCCGCGTTCTGTTCGCCGCCGCCGCCTACAATGTGTTGTGGGGGGCGTTCGTGGTGCTGTTTCCGTCCGCGCTCTTTCGCTGGCTCGACATGCCTCAGCCCAACTACCTGCAGTTGTGGCAGTGCATTGGCATGATCGTCGGGGTTTATGGGATCGGTTATTTGATCGCCGCGTTCGATCCCGTGAGGCACTGGCCCATCGTGCTGGTGGGATTCCTTGGCAAGGTTTTCGGCCCGATTGGGATGGCAGGGGAGCTTTGGCGCGGGGATCTGCCCTGGGGTTTTGCGTTAAACTGTGTGACCAACGATCTCATCTGGTGGCTGCCCTTCGCGCTGATTTTGAAGTATGCGTGGGACCAGCACCTGGCCGGTCCGGGCACCAATGAACTTCCGGACGAGGCCACGTTGCTCGCCGGTGCGCTTACCAGCACTGGCGCCAGTCTTGCGGAACTGTCGCGACAGCAGCCCATTCTCGTCGTCTTTCTGCGCCATGCGGGTTGCACCTTTTGCCGGGAGGCGCTTGCCGATCTGGCGACTCAAAGAGCAGCCATCGAGAAA